>JAEWNJ010000019.1 GCA_023392795.1 Candidatus Cloacimonadota bacterium | reverse complement strand
GCGGACGGTAGAATAAAAGTTCCCCCCAAATGGACGGAATTTTCATTCATGAACCCCAGACCTGCAGGATTCCAGAACATGGCTGACGAATCATCCGATAAACCGCGGAAGGCACCACCCATAGAGGTGGCACGTGAACCGACACCGGTAAGAGCAAAGCCGCCGGCGAAGAGATTCCCAGCCAGTAGCACCAGACACATCAGAACTGACAGATTGCGAATACTGATCATCATTCAACTCCTTTTAAACGACGAATATTGTGGCTTTTACACCATCTCGGTGAGCCTTATTCAGGCGCGTGGATTCGTCAAGCATTATTTTCACGCGGCAAACGGCAGCTCCGAGGGAGGTCTGCTCAGGAGAAGAGAGCTTCGAACGCTTTCGACTTCTGAAAACCTAGGGCGCTACGGCGAGCGCCCGTACACGAGATTGTACAGGCGGTCGCCGTACCGCCTATCTAATGGATGTCACAGCGAGCGTTCGCACAGCAAAACTTCCCATGGCTGAAAATCGGGGGATGGGAGCCGGCGTCAAAAAACACTTGACTCTTAATGCATAGGATTTATAGGGGGATTCAATAGTGAATTGGAGACAGTATGAATATACATTTTCGTGATGTGCAAACTGGCAGCGTTGAGGCCAGAGCGGTTCTGGAAATAGCTGAAGGCGTATTTCTGAACGAGGTTACGATCCTCAATATCGAAGGCGAGACTGTGGTGGAATTCCCCAAGAAGAGTTTTGTGGGCAAGAATAAGCGTACTTTTTACATAGACATCATCACCTTCGAGGATGTGGACAAGCGCATTGTGTGGGAGCTGGAAATCAAGGAAGCCTACAAGGCCTGGCGCAAGGCAAACAAGAAAGTATTGGTTTACGAAGAAAAATAAAGATAAATGGAGGATCTATCATGATCACCAATCTGCAAGAAGCATTATCCACCAACATCAAGGGGATGAAGCGTTCGGCTATCCGTGAGCTCCTGAAGTATTTGGGCACTCCCGGTTTGATCTCATTCAGCGGTGGGTTTCCCAGCCCGCTGACTTTCCCAGTGGAAGATCTGAAGACCATCATGATGGAAGTGATGGAAAATGAAGCTGCCATGGCTCTGCAGTATGGCGCCACCGAAGGCGACATCCTGTTGCGTACCATGCTGGTGGAACGTTACAAAGCCCAGGGCATCGACATGGGCATCGAGAATATGATCATCACCACGGCTTCTCAGCAAGCTCTGGATCTGATCGGCAAGATGTTCATCGACCGCGGCGACTATGTGATCGTTGGCTTGCCATCATACCTGGGCGGTCTTTCTGCCTTCAATTCCTATGGCGCCAAAATGATCGGCATTCCCATGGACGATGAAGGCGAAGATCCCGTAATCATGGAAGCTGAGCTGAAGAAGCTGGCCGACATGGGTAAGAAGCCGAAATTCATCTATCTGATCCCCGATTTTCAGAATCCCGCGGGCGTTACCATGACCGAGAAACGCCGCAAGGAAATCATCCAATTGGCGCACAAATATGACGTGCTGATCATCGAAGACAGCCCTTACCGCGAGCTGCGCTATGAAGGCGAAACTCAGAAGACCATGTACGAAATGGATGGCACCGGTCATGTGGTGATGCTGGGTACTTTCTCCAAGATCTTCTGCCCCGGTTTCCGCATTGGCTGGGTGGTTGGTCATCCTGACGTATTGGATAAGATCGTTGTCGGCAAACAGGCCACCGATCTGTGCACTCCTCCCTTTACCCAGAGAATCGCTGCCCGTTACATGGAAAAGGGTCTGCTGGATCCCAAGATTGAAGATATCCGCAAGATGTATTCCGTGAAGCAGAAAGGCTTCCTGGCCGCCCTGGATAAATACATGCCGGAAGAAATCACCTGGACCAAGCCTGAAGGCGGCCTCTTTATGATGGCTTATGCTCCCAAACACATTGATACCAATGCCTTGCTGCTGGATTGCATCAAACAGGCAAACGTAGCTTTCGTAGCCGGAACTTCGTTCTACTGCGATGGCGGCGGTCAAAACACCATGCGTCTGAACTTCTCCTATGAAACCCTGGAGAAAAACGAAGAAGGCGCAAAACGCCTGGGTAGCTTCTTTAAAGACGTCCTTGCCAAGAAATAAACAAATCACATAAATACTGGAGGAACAATGTCCACCAAAGTCATTAAAGACCGTGCGGGCATGATCATCAAAGAGGAAGATGCGCTGGAAAAGATGGAAGTGGAACTCACTGAAGTCAAGGCTCCCGGCGAAAAAGATTCCCCGGTGTTGATCTATTACAACTGGTGCAAAAAGTGCGGCATCTGCGTAGCTTTTTGTCCCACAGGCTGCTTGGGCCTCAAGAGCGATGGCTCGCCCTACGTTCAGGCACCCGAGAAATGCATCCATTGCGAGACCTGTGACCGCCTGTGTCCTGATTTTGCGATCACCGGAGCCAAGGAGAAATAATGCTGAAGAAGAAAAGCGATACCACCAAGGCTAAGACCCCCAAAAAGGAACCAAAGAAAGAAACCGTGAAGCAAGAAAGCAAGATCAAGGAATTGCAGTCCACCCGTGAACGCAAGACCGTGATCATGCAGGGTAATGAAGCCGTTGCCTATGGCGCCCTGGACGCCGGAGTGAACTTCTTTGCCGGTTATCCGATTACCCCGTCCACGGAAGTGGCGGAGATTTTGGCTGCCGAACTGCCCAAACGTGGCGGAGTGTTCGTGCAGATGGAAGATGAAATCGCCTCGATATGTGCCATCACCGGAGCTTCCCTGGCAGGAGCAAAGTCCCTCACCGCCACCAGCGGCCCGGGATTTTCTTTGATGCAGGAAGGTATCGGTTTTGCCAAAATCACTGAAACACCGTGCGTGGTTCTGAATGTGCAACGTCTTGGACCATCGACCGGTATGCCGACCAGCCCCGCTCAGGGCGATATAATGCAGGCCAGATGGGGTTCTCATGGCGATTCACCGGCGATTGTGCTCTATCCTGACAGCGTCAAGGAAGCATATGAACTTACCATCAGAGCGGTCAATCTATCCGAAAAGTATCGCACCTGCGTAATCCTGCTGATGGACGAAGTGATCGGCCATATGCGCGAATCCGTGCGCCTTCCCGATATGGCGAATGTACGCGTAATCAATCGCATCAAGCCTACCGTTCCTCCTCACTGGTACAAACACTACGACGAGAACCAAAAGTATCTCTCACCCCTTGCCAGCTACGGCGAAGGATATAGATTTCATGTGACCGGACTTACTCACGATGCGCATGGCTTCCCCACCAATAAATCCAGCGAAGCCGGCGAGATGATGGATCGTCTGCGCAAAAAAATCTCTTATAACATCCGCGACCTTGTGCAGATCGAGAGCCATCAGATGGACGATGCGAAAATCGCCATCTTTGCTGCCGGAATCACTGCCCGCGCCGCTAAAGCCGCCATCGCCATGGCGCGCTACGAAGGCATCAAGGTGGGACTGCTACGCCCGCTGACGATTTGGCCTTTCCCGGATGACGCGGTGCGTAAAATGCTGCGCGACGTGGAAACTGTGATTGTACCGGAACTCAATCAGGGACAATTGATTCACGAAATCCGCCGCCTAACCAAAGACAAGAGCGACGGGGATGTGATCACCATCCAGCGCGTCAATGGCCAATTGATCACGCCAAACGACATCCTGCGCAAAATCAAGGAGGCTTGCTAAAATGGCTAATATCCCTCAAAAAGTGGTACATCAGTACCTGCGTCATGATAAGAAGTTTCCGCATGTATGGTGCGCCGGATGCAGCAACGGGATCGTCCTCGGAGCCATCATCCGTGCCCTGGCTTCCATGAATGTGAACCGCGACGACGTGGTGATGGTATCCGGAATCGGATGCTCTTCCCGTATGCCGGTGTATATCGATCTGAATACCCTGCACACCCTGCATGGCCGGGCGATTGCCTTTGCCACCGGGGTGAAGCTGCATAAACCTCACATGAAGGTGATCGTGGTAACCGGAGACGGCGATTGCACTGCGATTGGCGGAAATCATCTGATCCACGCTGCCCGCAGAAACATCGACCTCACCGTGATCCTGATCAACAACAATATCTATGGCATGACCGGTGGCCAATGCTCACCCACCACTCCGCATGAAGCAATAGCTACCACAGCGCCATACGGCAATATCGAGCCGGATTTCAACATCTGCAATCTGGCTTTGGGAGCCGGAGCAAGCTTTGTGGCCAGAACCACCGCATTCCACGTGATGGAAATGCAAAACTACTTCCAGAGCGCAATTGAACATCCCGGTTTTTCACTCATCGAGGTCGTTTCTGCCTGTCCAGTGATCTTTGGCAGATTGAACAAGAAGGGTGGCGCACCGCAGATGATGAAGGAATTCAGGGACAACTCCATCCCGCTCACTGCCGTGGAAAAGCTTCCTCCAGAGCAAGTTGCGGGGAAAATCCAGCGCGGCATCCTGCGCAAAGAGATTCGCCCTGAGTTTTGCAACGCCTATGCCGACCTGGTGACCAGAGTTCAGGCAAAGGAAGGTAAATAATGGATAAGAGCTATGAAATCAGACTTTCCGGAAGCGGTGGACAGGGCCTGATCCTTGCCGGCATCATCCTTGCCCGCGCCGCTGTGATCGATAAGCACAAAGTCACCCAGACTCAGAGCTATGGCCCTGAATCCCGCGGGGGATACTCCCGTGCCGACGTGATCATCAGCGACCGTGAAATCTTTTTCCCCGAAGCCACGAACTTCAACTGCCTGCTGGCGCTCACTCAGGAAGCCTGCGACAAGTATCTCTTTGACCTGAGAGAAACAGGCATCCTGATCATCGATACCACCTTTGTGAAGAATCTGGCCCTGGCGGCGGACAATACCTATGAATTGCCCTTCACTGATATCGCCATGGAAAAGCTCGGCAGCCCGATCTCTACCAACGTGCTGTCTCTGGCCTTCTTGGTGAAAGTGACCGGCATCGTATCAGAAAAAGCATTGGAAACATCCTTGCGCGAAACGGTGAAACCGGCATTTGTGGATCTGAACCTCAAAGCCATGAATCTGGGCTTTGATCTGGCCAAGAACTACAAGAAGTAGGACATGCAGCATGATTAAGCATATCAGCCACATCGGAATAGCCGTGAAAGACCTGGACGAAGGCATCGCCTTTTATCAGAAGCTGGGCCTGGTGCTGGAAGGTACCGAAGAAGTCCCCTCTCAAATGGTGAAAGTGGCCTTTTTCCCTGTGGGAGATACCAGAATAGAACTTCTGGCGCCGACTTCCGAAGAGAGTCCGATCGCCAAGTTCATCGAAAAGAAGGGTGAAGGCATCCAACACATCGCCTTCGCGGTGGAAGATCTGCCCCAAGCCCTCAAAGATACCGAAGAAGACGGCATTCGCCTGATCGACAAGGAACCGCGTCCCGGCGCTCATGGCGCTGATATCGCCTTCTTGCACCCAAAATCGACAGGTGGCGTGCTGATCGAATTCTGCAAAGAAAAACACTGAAATTAAACTAACAATATCATGGGGTGAGACCACAGACGGTGTCACCCCTTTTTTTTATCTTGACGCCTTTGCGCAAAATGGAAAGCATTGCTCCCAGAGATATTGGAGGTCTCATGAGGAAAATAGTGCTGTTACTGATCCCCGTTTTACTGCTATGCATACTGCCTTTGCGGGCACAGCTGACTGGCTCGGAATCATCGCTGCCTGTAGGGATATACTCTTCCGGTCTTAGTTCGGTGAGCTACGCACCCTCTGAGATCACGGTATTAGGGGAAAGTCTCATCACAGATACCGGAATGCATACAGGTAAGATAGCCGGAGTTGTCCGGGATATAGACGGTCTGCCGGTTGGCGGGCAGAAACTAAGGCTGATTAAGGATCAAATGGTAGTTTCGAGAAGCATCAGTGATGCCGATGGCAGCTACCTATTCCAGGGGATTCCCGGCGGTGAGTATGTATTGGTCTTGAACCAGTTCCTCGGAAGGACCTGTTACTGGCGGATGGTGAAGCACAGGGAAAATGGCCTCAGCATTGCCAATTTCCGCAACCTGTTCAGCGCTTCCGGTCCCGGTGGAAGGCACAATGCTCCCACCTGGGATATCGCTCCGGGCAGTACCTTCATCCAGCGTCCCATCCCTGTCTCCGGAGCGTATGTGGCTCCGCAGCCTCCGCCTTACGAACCGGAGGCTTATGTGCCAGGGATTCCTCCAAGCTGGGTAAGTCCCCGACAGTATAGCTATCTGCCTCTGGGGCTGGATATTGATACGGCGGCCTACCCACTGCTGCGGCGTCATCTGCTGGATGGGCATTTGCCTCCGGCGAGTAGCATCCGGCCCGAAGAGATGTATAACTATTTTGACTATGGCTTCCCCAAACCCGAAGCAGATCAGGACATCAGGATCACCGCGGAAGTCGCGCCTCTGCCCTGGAATCAGAAACGGGACTTGCTGCTGATCGGATTCAAAGCCAGGGACACGATCAGCGAAAAGGGACAGGATTCCAATCTGGTCTTTCTGGTGGATGTTTCCGGCAGTATGGCTACTCAGCAGAAGCTCCCTCTGGTAAAGCAGGGGCTGCAAGAGCTGCTCGCCCGGATCACAGAAAAAGACCATATGAGCATCCTGGCCTACGATCGCGGCAAAGCCTGGCTCCTGGCTACGGGAGACGGATCGGATAAGGATAAGCTCGCATTTGCGATAGATAAACTGTCTGCCGGGGCGACAGATGAAGGCGAGGCTGCCTTTGATCTTGCCTATCACTTGGCCAGAGAGCACTACACCTGGAAGGGGATAAACAGCATCTGTTACCTGGGTGATGGCGCTTTTGACGAAAGTGGCATCAGCAGGGAGACTCTGGACGCAGTGGCAGATATTGCGGAGTACGGCATCAGCATTTCCGCCATCGGCGTTGGTAGCGGGCATTACAACGATCCCAATCTGCGGGAGCTAGCAGCCGCTGGCAATGGCAGCTATGCCTATGCCGATAATCCCCGGGAGCTACAGAACACGTTTAATGCCTTGTATTACAACGGACTCTTGCCGGTGATCCGCGATCTTCAGATGGGGATCAGTTTCAATTCCTACAAGGTGAAAGCGTTTAGATACTTGGGCTTTACAGATGGTCGCGCTGACGCTGCCCAAGGGGCGGTAACAAACTACCCGGGGCAGAGCATCAGGGTATCACAAAGCGGGGCTTTCATGTTTGAGATCATCCCCCTGGAATCCAAAGAAGTGATTCCGGGTTTACCGAATGTGAAGATGGCAGAACCCACTCCGGGGAAAGGCCTTGCCGAGATCTGGTACCAATATAGCGATCCGGCTGGCACACGTAGTAAGAGCTACAAGTATGATGCGCCAGAGAGGAGTATCAGTTTGGAGGAAGCATCTGCCAGCTTCCGCATGGCCAGTGGAGTATTGGGTTTTGCGCTCAAACTGCAGGGGAGCGAAGAAGGTGCTCTTGACTGGCCCATGCTAAAAGACTGGGTGAGAGACGCGGGCGGTAAAGATGGCTACGAGTTTCAAAGTGAAATCCTCGACCTCATTGAACGCGCACAGGCACTATCCAAACCCTGAGGGAGCATTATGAAAGCAAGACTGATCCTGATCCTGGGCATTCTCTGTCTGGGGTCAGGCTGCACATTTGATTTACCCTTTTACAGTCACGAGTTTCGGCACAAATCCAGTATGAAATACAACGAGGAGGGGCGCCGCTGGTATTTCCATGATGTAAGGGGCGAGGACAGCGATTTCATGATCATGACCTTCCCGCAGCAGAAGGGCTCCGGACTGCTGATCATGACCCCTCAGGGCAGAAGAGTATCGCAGATCAATATCCCCCTTGGCGAGATCAACAATGTAGTGGTGCTCAGCAATCCCCTTGATCATAGCAGAGTGATGTTTATAAGCGTAAACACTGGCAAAGAGCTCTACATGATGTCCGCCAAATATACTTGGGAATACCCCTTGAAGCGGGAAACCAAGGTCTTTGAGTCTTATCCCAGAAACGACTATCTCATGAATATGCCGGCCTACAAATGGTCGGCTATCATGAATGCGGTGCTTCTGGAAGATATCGATGAAGACGGCAGATTGGAACTGGTGGTGAATACATCGGACGGCTTTAGCGCCAATCCCCGCGGTCTGATGGCATACGATTACCTTTCAGGCAAACTGAAATGGTTTGTACGGACTCCGATCATTCTGCGCGGCCCTGTCTTTGACGATTTTGACGGGGACGGGCACAAGGAATTCGTAGCTGGTTCTATCGCCCTTAACAATACTGATAGCAGCTATATGGGATTGGACGATCGCAATGGGCATTTGCTGGTGATTGATCGTTTCGGGAAGCTAACATACACCGAGCGGGTGCTTACTGGACTCAGCGAAGTGAATGTAGCTGCTGAAGATATGGATCAGGATGGCAAGCCAGAAGTAGTAGTTTTGGCCTTGCAGCGTGGGAGCGAGGGCTCCGAAAGCAGGATTCTGCATTACGATTTTGATGGCAAGCGTTTGATCAAGAACAAGGAACATATCCTGTCCGGAAATCATGAGTCCTTGAGTTACCCGGAGTTCTTGTTCAAGGCTGATGGCAATAGTGCGCGTAAGATTCTGGTAAATGACGTCCAATCCGGACTGAAGCTCTACGACGAATTGTTAAACCCCGTCATCAGCGGATCGATCGGGATAAACACCCTCTTTGATATGGGTGATGTGAACCAGGATGGCGCTCAGGAATTGCTGGTAATGAATAGCAACGACGAAATCCAGCTATTGGATAACAGGCTCAAAGCAATTGCCGGAATGAGGAATCCCTTCGCCGGAAAGGGAATGCCCAGAGTGGAGCTCCTGCAAACTGGAGCGAACAGCCATCCCCTGGTGGTGCTGTCGATGGACGATACGATCAGCTTTTATGAACTGACGCATATCTCCTATCTTTTGTACCTGTATCGTCTGATCGAATCATACGGAGTCTGGATCAGTGTGTTCTTCCTGGCGATTATCGTGCGCGCCATGATCTCTTTACGGAATCGCGATAAAGCTCTGGTAGTGGCGACCAACAAATGCTACACGGGCTTCATCCTGATCAATGCGCGCTCCCGCATAGTCTTCGCCAATCGTACTGCCATCAATCTGGCTCAGCGGATTAAGAACGGGTGTAATCTGGAAAAGCTTGCCGATTGCTTCCCCGAGATCAGCGACGCCGTCAATCAGCTGCGCACTCGCAGGGTGGATTATGATGATCTTGAGATGGAACTGGCTGGTGATCATTATAATGTACACATCGAGAAACTGCCAGGATTACGCCGGCGTTACATTATCTCCCTTGCACTTCCCCTGGAACAGACTGGATCGGATATGCTGGGCTGGGCGGAAACCGCGCGGAGGCTATCCCATCACGTACGGCGTCACATCACCAACGTGCTGTTGGCCCTGGATCCCATCGAAGAGAGTATGGATGAGGGAAGCCGGGATTACATGCAGATCGTACGCGGCGAGATCGAAAAGATCAGGGTCTTCACTCACGCATTTCAGCGCTTCACCGAGCTTAAGGATTACGATCTGAAACTGATCGATGTGATTCCCCACGTGGAGCATGCATTGCAGCAGATTCGTCTGCCGGAAAACGTAAATCTGATCAAGAATTATGGGCTCTCGAGCGTACACGCACAGATCGAGCCGATCCGCTTTGAAGAAGCCCTGATCAATACCCTGAACAATGCCACCGAAGCGATGCCGGAGGGTGGCAGCCTGCACCTTAGCGTCATGGTCTTCCCAAAACACAGCAGTCCCCGGGGCCAGATGAGTGTCCTGGTGGAAGTGGAGGATACCGGCAAAGGCATTCCGGAAAAGTATATGCAGGATATCTGGCAACCGTTCTTTACCACCAATCAATCCGGCACCGGGATCGGTATTCCCGAGACCAAAAAGATCATGGATTCCATGGGCGGCATTCTGGACATTCAAAGCGAAGAGGGCGTTGGTACCACCGTATCGCTTTGGTTGAAAGGAGAATCAGATGTATAAACTGAGGGTGTTGATCGCCGATGACGATCATGTATTCTGCAGGCTGACCGCTGATGTGATCCGCTCCGCCGGTTATGAGGCTGATGCCGCACGAAGTGTGGATGAACTGCGTAGTATCCTGCGCGAATCCACTTATGACCTGATGATGCAGGATATGTGTTTTCCCGCCCTGCAGGATGGCTTCACAATGCTGGAAGAAGTGCACGAAAAGTTCCCCGCCATGCCGATATTGATGATCTCCGGCTCCGGACACATCCCCGACGCGGTGAACGCGATCAAATATGGCGCTACCGATTTCATCGAGAAGCCAATTGCCAAAGAACACCTGCTGATCAGGCTTTCCCGGCTGAGCGAAAACCTGAAGATTCAGAGGGATCTGCGCGAAGTGCAGGTTTCCGCGATCGGTATGATCGGCAATAGCAAGATCATGCAGGATGTTTACGATTCCATCATACGCGCTGCCAGATTTGATACTCCGGTCTTGATCACCGGGGAAACCGGAGTGGGTAAGGAGCTCGCCGCCGCTGCCATTCACCGTTTATCGAGCCGCAACCAGAAGAACCTGGTGAGTATCAATTGTGCCTCCATCCCCCATGCACTCTTTGAGGCCGAGCTTTTTGGCTATGAAAAAGGGGCGTTTACCGATGCTCAGAGTTCCCGCACGGGATATTTTGAATTTGCCCAGGATTCCAGCCTCTTGCTGGACGAAATCGGGGAATTACCCGCGGAAGTACAGGCCAAATTGCTTCGCGTGATATCGGAAAATGAGATTCAAAAGCTGGGGGGCAAGATACACCGTATAAATACCCGCTTGATCAGTGCCACCAATCAAGACCTCAAACAGATGGTGGAAGACAATGCTTTCAGAAGTGATCTCTATTATCGCATCAGCACCGTGAGCATCCATATCCCTGCGCTGAGGGAACACCGTGAGGATATCATCCCCCTCACGGAACACTTCGTAAATGACTTCTGCACGCAAAATCGAATTGCTCCCAAAGCCTTGTCACCAAACGCCGCAGCCTGGCTGGTGGAACAGGATTATCCTGGCAACGTGCGCGAACTGAAAAACCTGGTGGAACGCGCGGTAGTATTTTGCCGGACTGATATGCTAAACGTGGTAGATTTTACCACAAACGAGCATTATCTCAGCGAGGAAGGGCGGTCGTTTCGTGAAACTATGCACGCTTTTGAAAAGCAATACCTGGAATCGGTGCTCCGCTTGCATGACGGAAACCTAAGCCAGTCAGCGCATTATCTGCAAATGGACAAGAGCAATCTGAGCAAAAAACTGTGCGCTTTGGGCATCACTTCTATGCACAAATAATCACCATTATCAAGGTGTTTGTCACCAAATCAGATCCTCTCCCGTGGTAAAATCTACCACACGCCACAATCCTGAAACAGGCGTTAATCGCTTGCCAAACCGTATCTTATCTGCTGCATTCATCATCGGTACAATTCATGCAAGGTATTATCTCTGCTCACGCGCCGTTTACGCGGCCAGGGGTAGTGGGTTAGTAGGTAGAGCATAGGCGGATAGGAGGCATGAATTGTAGTTCTGTAGGTACATCCAAGGGTAGTCTGGTACCGGATGGCTGTAGGATCTGTAGGTCTGGGGTCTCAGGCCGGACTAGCATTACTGACTGGGCTATTGTCCAAATGCCCTGGGTTGGATCCCGGGGCTTTTTTTGTGCCCTGCCAAGCGCAGCCCACCACTAATTCAAAGTGCCAGGACTCTATATGTCTGTATCCAGGAACTCTACCGGTACGCTCAGGCTAAACTCAGAACCCTGGTCGATATCAGATACCAGGTAAATATCCCCGCCGAGCAATTTTGCCAATCCCTTACAGATGGGCAAACCGAGTCCCACGCCTTCGTGCTTGCGGGTGATGCTCATATCTGCTTGATAAAAGCTTTCAAATATCTTGGTCTGATAGATGGGGGAGATGCCAACGCCGCTGTCTTTCACCTTCAAGATGAGATTATTGCCCATCAGGTCACAAGAGAATTCCACAAAGCCTTTGGGCGTGAAATCCAGCGCGTTATCCATTAGTTTGGCGATGATCTGCAAGAGCTTGCTTTCATCGCTTATGATGATGCTGTCCCTCATGTGCTCGGGGATGCTGCAGATCAGCTCCAATCCCTTATTGAATGCTTGATTGCGATATAGATCCATGATTTTATTCATCATTTGATTTATCACGAATGGCTGCATATTGATGGCTTCCTGACCCGAATCGATCTTGGCAAAATCCATGATATTGGCAATTAGCTGCAGCATCCGTTTACCGCTGGATTTGATGTATCCGGCATATTCTTTCACATCATCAGAGGCGAGATTGCCTTGCAGCAGCACATCGCTAAATCCCATTATCCCGTTTAGTGGTGTGCGGAACTCATGCGAGATGTTTTGCATAAAGCCACTTTTCATCTTCTCGCTCATCACGGCCATTTCTTTGGCCCGGTAGAGCTCCTGCATGGCATGCACCCGATCATGGATGTTTTCCACCATCCCAAGCATATACGGGCTGCCGGAGTAAGGATCATGAGCCAGGATCACTGTTACCAGACCCCAAAGCTCTGAGCCGTCCTTGCGGAGGAACTTCTTTTCTGCCCGATATTGAGGTATTTCTCCCTTCAGAAGAGCGGTAACTCCGTCTTTGTCCATTTGCAAATAATCGGGATGCGTAACGTCATCCACGCTGAGTTTCAGCATTTCAGCTTCGGTATAGCCCAGCATGTTTTGATAGCTGGTGTTGGAACGGGTATACCGTCTATCCGGGGAAGTAATTGCCATCCCGATGGGCGCTTGATCGAAAATGGCACGGAAACGTTCCTCTCCGGCTCTGAGGACTTCCATGCTGTTTTTCTCCGAAGTAATATCGCTGAGTACGTGCACGTATCCGCGCATTCCATCTGCTTCATTGATCAGGGATGCTCCTGTCACCGAGAGCCAGCGGCCGCGATGCTGCACATCGATCGATATAGATCCGCTTTGATCCACAGTGTCCAGGTAGTGAATGGCGGCGGGGATGAGATCCTGGCAACGCTTACCCACTACTTCTTCGGCAGTGTAGCCCAGGATGTCATGCACAGCGCGATTGCTCATGATGATCCTGTGTTGATCGTCCAGCAGCCAGATAGCGTTTGGCACCGCATCAAAGGTGGCACGCCATTGCTTTAAAACTGCCTTATCATCCAGATGAATCCGCTTTCGGGAGCTGTAATTCATAAACATTGCCGCGCCAAAGAGAGCAGCCAGGGAGAGGCAGAATATCAGCCAAGCCCTGAGGAACAGACTGCTGTGAATATGTTCAAGATCTACATTGCTGCCCAATATCCAGGGCAGATGCTCCACCTGTTTGAAAGCAGTCATCGTCTGTCTGCCCCTGTGATCATAGGCTTCCAGCACGGATTTGCTGTTGCTCAGTTTTGTAATCCGGTCCAGCGAGGAACTCATAAGGTCCCGGAATTTTTCTCGCAAGGCGCTGTCATTACCCATGGGGATTCTGCTGATAAAATGCATGCCGCGCGTACCCATGGCAATAAGGGCGAAATAGTGGCTCCCACTAATGCTTGCGGAATCTCCCAGCAACTGGGCTATCTGGGCATCTGGCTGCAATTCCAGCATCATCATCGGACCCTTCCCCCCCGGTTCCAGGGCGGTCCAAAAACGCAGTCGATCCACCTTATGATAGCCATCTGGTCCGGGATTGGGGTTGATCTTGTCCTGCACGTAAGGCCCAGGCCTGGACATCAGGATCCTGCGCACCAGCATCAGCTCCGATCTGCTGATGTCGGGATTTGGGGGCGCGGAACGGATATGATCGTGGTCTGGATCAAAGAGCGATACCCGGGATTCTGGATTTTGCTGATACACGATGTGCATCCAGGTCAAAGAATAAATCGCGGATTTGCTGGTGAAATCTCCATCCAGTACCGCCTTCATCCCCTGAGGCAGCTCGGGATTATCCAAAACGCCGCCCACCAGATCATAACGCTGATTGATCCACGAACTCAGGGCGCTAGTCCGGGCTTCCAGCCCCTGTAAAAGCTGCTCCCGCAGATTCATCTTGTAAGCTCTGTTGCCCATATTGACCATAAAGATGGCAGCAAAGCTAAGCGCCAGGACCAGAAAAAGGAAGATTGTGAAGTTCAATTGGTTAATGCTTTTACCCACATCCTCCATCGTAAGCCCCGAGACAAAGCGTTGAAGATGAAGGATGCCGTATCCACCCTTTTCTAAAAACGCCAGGCTGATTATTAACATGGCAAATGAGGTGGGCAGGGACATTGGAACGGTATTTATCGCCCCAATCATGCGAACCCCGGACGCATGGGAAAAGAACACTACCAGTGAGATTAAAAAGCCCAAAACCGAAGCATAGAAAGCAACGCGTTTGGCTGCTTTCGTTGGTGTCCCCGGAGTATAAAAGATGTAATAAGAAACGCAAAAGAGGATGAACACCAATGCCGTGAGCGGAGACATCGCCCCGATCATGCTACCCCCCATACTGTTATCGCGCTGCGCCATCAGCGCTTCAGGGTGATGCATGAAGTCCAGAAAATATGCCGCGATCACAGATAAAGCATATCCAGAGATGATACCGAGGATGTAGCCATCCCGCTTGCTCCTGCTCTTAGCTTTCAGAGACCGGGAAATATTCAGCAGCGCTATCAACCATATGGATACAGCCGTGGTGGGTGCTATTTTGAGAAAAAAAGGCAAACCGGGCAGATGCGTATAACTGCGAAACAACCAGTTCAGGACAGCCAGAAGCGACAGGACCAAAGGCACTGTGCTGTACAAAATGATAAGCTTGGACGTCTTTTTTTGTAGATCCGGCATAAATCCTCTTCATAAATATAACGAAACACAAAGGTGAATTCCGAGACAGTTACAAACTATTGCAATATGGCAATATGTCAAGGGAAAAAAGCCTCATTGATCCACCAGTTTGGTAAACAAGGCATGAAAAGTTGATTGACCTCATCCCAGTATCCCTTGAATCGCTCGCAAACCTCTTCACAGTTATTCCTTCCTGAAACATGCAGGCCGCTCTATAGCAGATAAATTACTTGCATTTCTTCAAGTTAATGTGATATGCTTGCTTCATTTATAGAATCGTTCGCGCAAGACTCTGGTGCGATGCAGGATATCCGGCTTCCCGATCTCTATAGGCTCGTGTCAGCATACGTTCCCGCTCCCTTCGTGCCTTCTTTAGGCTCGCACACCTCAGATAGGCCTCTCGAACACCGGTCATACGAAAGCATGAGTATTGTATGAGAGGTGTACAAGATGCGCAGCAACCAGAAGACGGCAGGAGACAACCTAAGGTGCTGCAGGTACTTCCCAAGGGCGCATCTGCATCCTGATCGTACGCAGTGCCCGCTCCCGTAGCAACGACGTAACTAAATAACGGCAGCGCAAAGATTTAGAACAGCATCATCCTTTTTATGTTGACAAAAAAACCGTGATATGAGTTCATGTTCTACTTGATATATGAAAGTAATGTAAGTGGACTTAAGAATTAATAACAGAAAGCAATTATGGCTCTGGAATGAACTCGGTTCACTGATTTTTTGCCGATAAGGAGATACAAGAAATGGCAGTACCAAAAAGAAAGACATCAAAGACCCGTAGAGATAAGCGCAGAACTCATGATGCCCTTACCGCTCCGAGCTTCAGCACTTGTTCAAAGTGCAACGAGCCGGCCC
Organism: Candidatus Cloacimonadota bacterium; assembly: GCA_023392795.1. Lineage (GTDB taxonomy): Bacteria > Cloacimonadota > Cloacimonadia > Cloacimonadales > Cloacimonadaceae > UBA5456. Next base: position 13,438 of record JAEWNJ010000019.1, on the reverse strand, counting down.
GTTCGCATCATGTATGTGAAAAATGCGGCACTTATAACGGCAGACAGATCCTAGACGTTAAGGAATAAATTTGCGGGTAGCGCTGGACGCCTTTGGCAGCGACGCGGCACCGTATCCTGAAATTGAGGGTGCCGTATTGGCGATAAAGGAAGATCTCTGCGATGAGGTGATCCTGGTAGGTGACCAGGAGATTATTGCGCCCGAGCTTGGCAAGTTTTATTACGACACATCCCGCATCAGGATAGAAAACGCCTCCCAGCGCATTGAGATGGGCGATAGTGCCGCAGCTTCAGTGCGCAGCAAGCGCGATTCTTCCATGGTTCGCGCGATCGCTTTACATCGGGATGGCCAGGCTGATGTGGCAATATCCGCGGGGAATACCGGAGCGATGATGAGCGCTTCCCTGCTCACTCTGGGGCGCATGAAGAATGTGCTCAGGCCCGCGATCGCGGTGCTATTCCCCACCCAGAGCGGTCCGGAGATTATCCTGGACGTTGGCGCGAATGTGGATTGCGAGGCTCAGCATCTCATGCAGTTTGCAGTATTGGGCTCCAAGTACTACGAGTACTTTTTTAAGGAAGCCAATCCCCGCGTATCGCTACTAAATATCGGCGAAGAAAGTGCCAAGGGTAACAGCATGTCCAAAGAAGCTCATCAAATGATGGCTTCCAGCAAGGATATCAATTTCGTAGGCAATATCGAGGGTAAGGACGTGATATCCGGAGTTACGGACGTGATCGTCTGCGACGGATTTGTGGGCAATGTGATGCTGAAGACCGTGGAAGGCGTTGGCTTTTCCATCTTTTCCATCTTGAAAGAACAGATCAACAAGGACTGGGTGGCCAAAATCGGCGCCCTCCTGTCCTATCCAGTATACAGCTATATCAAGAAAAAGCTTGATCACACCGAATATGGAGGCGCACTCCTGGTAGGTCTGAACGGTATATCCGTAGTTTCACATGGTCGCAGCAATGCCAAGGCGATGAAGAATGCCATTCGTTTTGGCGCTCGCATTGCCGAGTCTGGATTTGTGGAGCACACCAGAGAATACTTTGAGAGGTTGTAATGGGACAATACTTTGCCAAGTTTTCCGCATTTGGAAGCTATGCCCCTAAAAAGATTCTGACCAATCAGGATCTGGAAAAGATGGTGGATACTTCGGATGAATGGATCCGCACCCGTACCGGCATGGTGGAGCGTCACATCGCGTCTGCCGAAGAAGCCGCCAGTGATCTTGCCCATCAGGCCGCGGTGAATGCCATCGAGGCCTCAAAAGTAAAATATAAAGAGATAGATCTCATAATAGTGGCAACCATATCCGGAGATCATGCCTTCCCCTCGACGGCTTGCATCATTCAAAAGAAACTGGGGCTGAAAAACATCCCCGCTTTTGACGTTTCGGCAGGCTGCACGGGCTTTATTTATGCCTGCGACGTTGCCCGTCAGTACATCGAGAATGGTGCCGCCAAGCACATCCTGGTAGTCGGCGTGGAAGTGTTGACCAAGATCACAAACTGGACAGACCGCAATACCTGTGTGCTGTTTGGTGATGCTTCAGGCGCGTGCGTGATGTCCCGGGCGGAGCCCAGCGATATCTCCCGCATCATCGACACCAAGATCGACGCCGATGGCAGCCAGGGCGATTTCCTGGTTCAAGCCGCGGGTGGATCACGCCTTCCAGCCAGCCATGAAACGGTGGACGCCAATCAGCACACCGTATATATGGAAGGGAACCGCATCTTTAAAAACGCGGTCAAAAGCATGTACGCATCTTCCGATGAACTGCTGCGCCGCAATCACTTAAGCGCGCTCGATATTGATTGGGTGGTCCCGCATCAGGCCAATCTGCGCATCATCGAAGCGCTGGCCGATAAGATGAAAGTGCCGATGAACAAAGTGATCGTGAATATTCATAAATATGGCAACACCTCATCGGCGACTGTGCCCCTGGCATTGGATGAAGCCATCCGCGGGAAGAAGATCCGTAGAGGTGACATCCTGCTGCTCACTTCATTTGGCGCTGGCCTGACCTGGGGCAGCATCCTGGCGCGGTACTAGGAGCTATTACATTATGAAGACAGCTTTTATATTCCCCGGACAGGGAGCTCAGTATATTGGCATGGCGCAGGACTACCTGGCCCAATCCTCGGAATATGCTGAGATCCTGGAGCAATTTGACCGTGATCATGGGACGCCGCTCGCCAAAGCGATGGCGGAAGGCCCCGAAGATTTATTGAAACAGACTCATCTCACCCAGCCCGCCATTCTCTTTCACAGCATCTGCGCTCTGCAGGAATTTCAGAAGCGCTTTTCCCTCAAGCCCGACTTTGTGGCAGGTCATTCTCTGGGCGAATTTAGCGCTTTGGTGGCCTCAGGCATCCTGGACATTCGGCAAGCCATGCACCTGGTACACAAGCGCGGCGAATTTATGATCAAAGCCGTGGGGGATGTTCCCTTCGCTATGGCCGCTGTGATCGGATTGGATTCCGCCACGGTTACCGCCATCTGTGAAGAAGCTTCCCTGGAAGGATTGGTGCAGGCTGTAAACTTCAATACACCTATCCAAACCGTGATATCTGGTACCGATAGCGGCGTGGCCAAAGCCGGTGAACTGGCAAAAGCACGGGGAGCCAAAAGAGTACTGCCTCTCGTGGTGGGTGGCCCATTTCATACCCCTCTGATCGATAAAGCCAGCTTGTGGCTGAGCGAAGAAATGGCCAGGATTGATTTTGTGAATGGCACTGTGCCGGTAGTCTCAAATCTGGACGCCCAGGCTTCGCTGATCGGTGAAGAAGCCAGAGTGAAGCTGGGTAAGCAGATCATTTCAGCCGTACGCTGGGTGGATTGTGTGCGTTACATGATCAATGCCGGAGTGGAGCTCTTTATCGAGTTTGGCCCTCAGAAGGTGCTGAGCGGGATGATAAAGAATATTGACAAAGATGTGCGCTGCCATAACGTTGACCGGATGGAAGATATTGCTGCATTGCAGGAACTTATGTCCTGAACATCAGTCACCCTACAGCAGCTAACAGTATAAAGGATATTATGATGTACGAACTCAAAGATAAAGTTGTTCTGATTACCGGCTCCGCCCGAGGCATCGGTTTTACGATTGCGGAGCGATTTGCCCGTGAGCAAGCTCTGGTTTTGATTCTGGATCTGGCTCAGGAAGCGGTGGATAGTGCCGTTAGCAAGCTGAGGGAACAGGGTGCCCAGGCTTTTGGATACGTGGCAAACGTCACCGACGCCAAAGGCGTGGAAGAGCTGTTTGCCCGCATCGTAAGTGAACATGGTAGGATTGACGTTTTGATCAATAACGCCGGTGTTACCCGCGATAACCTGATGATCCGCATGAAGGAAGAAGAATGGGATCTGGTGCTAAACATCAATCTCAAAGGTGCGTTCATCTGTACACAGAAGGTCTTCAAGCACATGATGAAGGCTCGCAGCGGCAGCATCATCAACATCTCCAGCGTAATCGGGATCATGGGAAACAGCGGTCAGGCAAACTACGCCGCCTCCAAGGGCGGAATGATCGCCTTTACCAAAAGCTGTGCCAAGGAATTTGCTTCCCGCGGCATTCGCGTCAATGCGGTTGCCCCCGGGTTCATCGAAACCGAAATGACCGCCACCCTGAGCGATGAGATCAGAGCTGAGTATGCCAAAGTGATCCCCCTGAGCAAGATGGGAACACCCACTGACGTGGCAAAGCTCTGCCTCTTTCTGGCCTCTGAAGAGAGCGGATACATCACCGGGCAGACCATTGCCGTGGACGGCGGTCTGACCATGCACTGATGCACTTAGGACATCCAAGAGACCCAAAATACATAGAGAATAAACCTATCAATACCATAGGAGGAACAATGGATATTGAAGCCAAAGTAAAACAGATCGTGATGGACAAACTGGGCGTAGAAGAAGCTCAGATCGTTCCTGAAGCAAACTTCATCGAGGATTTGCGTGCTGATTCCCTGGATACAGTGGAACTGGTAATGGCATTTGAAGATGAGTTTGGTCTGACAATTCCTGATGAAGATCAGGATAAACTTCGTACCGTTGGTCAAGCCATCGATTACCTGAAAGGAAAACTCGGTTAATCGTGCCAATCAAGGAATCAATCCTGATAGCATTGATATCAGGATTGGTTCCACTTATCATAGATGCCCACGCTGCTTTCATCTGAGTTATCGCCGATGGAGCGATGTTTCAGACCAAGGCAGTGCCTTTGAGCTGAACGAAAGAGGAAGATATGAATAAACGACGTGTAGTTATCACCGGAATGGGCGCATTCACTCCTGTGGGGCACAATGTGGCGCAAACCTGGCAAAGTCTGATCAATGGTGTGTCCGGGGTAGGACGAATCAGCAACTTCAATGCAGAAAACCTCCCGGTCCAGATTGCGGCTGAGATTAAAAACTACAATCCCGAAGATCACTTTGACCATAAAGAAGTAAAGAAACTTGATATTTACACCCAATATGCCATGATTGCGGCGCGGGAAGCAGTGAAAGATGCCAATCTCAGCGAAGGACAGTTTGATCCGGAGCGTACCGGGGTCATCTCTGGTGCTGGCATTGGCGGCATTCTGACCTTCGAGGAAGAATGCATCAAATGCCATACCGCGGGTCCGCGCAGAATCAGCCCCTTCTTCATCCCCAAGATGATCGGCAACATCGCGGCAGCGCATATCAGCATCGAACATAACTTTAGGGGGATCAATTTTAACGTGATGAGTGCCTGTGCCAGTGCCAATCACGCGCTTGGTACGGCATTCCGCACCATCCAATATGGCGATGCCGATATCATCGTATCCGGCGGCACGGAAGCAGCAGTAACCCCTCTGGCTGTGGGTGGTTTTACTTCCATGCGCGCTCTTTCCACCCGCAACGACGACCCCCAAACCGCGTCGCGTCCCTTTGACAGGGAACGTGATGGATTTGTGATGAGTGAAGGTGCGGCATTCCTCGTGCTGGAGGAGCTGGAACACGCCAAAGCGCGTGGAGCCCACATATACGCCGAGCTGGTGGGATACGGAGCCAGCGGAGACGCATATCACATCACTGCGCCCACGGAAGATGGCGAAGGTAGCACCAGGGCAATCCTGATGGCGATCAAAGACGCCTCACTGAATCCCGACGACATTGATTATGTGAATGCCCACGGCACTTCCACTCCATTGAACGACAAGGGCGAGACCATGTCCATCAAGCGTGCCTTTGGCGCGCGTGCCTACAAGATGAAGATAAACTCCACCAAGTCCATGGTGGGGCATATGTTGGGTGCTGCCGCAGGCATCGAAGCCATCGTCTGCGTAAAAACCATCGAAACCGGCATCATCCATCCCACGATCAATCTGGTGAATCCTGATCCCGATTGCGATCTGGATTACACTGCGGGCTGTTCCGTGAAACACACGGTAAACGCTGCGCTCTCGAACTCACTGGGTTTTGGGGGACACAACAGCGCAATCGTGATTAAACGCTATACAAGCTGATTCCTGAACCACTATTATCCCGCCGGATCCAGTATTCGGCGGGAGCTTTTTGAAAGAGAAGCAATGAGTGTTAGATTGAAAAAGATTATTACCCAAATCCTGGATTACTTCAACGGAAAACGCATGCCGGAACCCTATCCCAAATGGGAAAAAAGCTTGGGTCAATTGCAAAAGAGATTTGATTACACTTTTCACGATATCACCTTGCTCAAGGCTGCTCTCACCCACAAATCCTATCTGCGTCGTCACTTTGGGGATCATCAGGCCCCCTCTCCTTTTGAACGCATGGAATTTCTGGGCGATAGCATATTGGGCTTCGTGATATCCAAAGAACTCTTTGCCCGCCATCCCGAAGAGCAGGAGGGAAGACTCTCCAAGCTGAAATCCAAGATCGTCAGCGAGACCTATCTCACTCTGAAAGCTAACAATCTGGAACTGGGAAAGTACCTGCTGCTCAGTCCGGAAGAAGCTGCCTCGGGTGGAGCGGCCAAGCCATCCATACTTTCAGACAGCGTGGAGGCCTTGATTTGCGCCATCTACCTGGATAGCGGGATCGCCGCGGCTACACGATTTATCAAAAGCCAGATCCTGGTGGATTATGAAGAAACTGTCACCCGCGACGAACTGGTGAATTACAAATCCATCCTGCAGGAATACCTGCAGGGCCGCAATCAGGATCCTCCCAAGTATGTCACCATCGCCGAAGAAGGCCCGGAACATCAGAAGACCTTTGTGGTGGAAGTACATGTGGGAAATAAGTTTAGCTGCGTGGGAAAGGGCAATACCAAAAAGACAGCGCACCAAGAAGCGGCAAGGCTGGCATGCCAGAAACTGGGAGTCTGAGCAATTTACGATTTACAATTTACGATTTACAATGTATAGTATGGTGTTTAGTTTGAAATGACATAATAAAACGGGGCATGGGGCGGAGCCCCATACAATATTGGGTGGTGGGCTGGGCATGGATTATGTCATTTCAAACTAAACACGATACAATTAGCGGCTCTCTACATTCTCTTAGCTCTGAGCAATGGTCCATTCATGCATGGCCTTGCGCACCGCCTTCACCATTTCATCCGGCATGATGGGTTTGTTCAAAATGTATTTTATACTGATGCTTTCAGCTCTGTGCTGCAGATTGGCATCCAGGAATCCGGTGTAGAGGATCACAGGCACTTCCCGGGCGTTTAGCGCTTCGGTAGCAAACTTGATCCCATCCATGGTGGGCATATTGATATCCGCGATGATGAGATCGAAGTTATTGGGGCTTTTTGTGAAGGCTTCCAGAGCATGTGCGGGATCGGTGAATGATTGCACTGAATATCCTCCGGTCTTCAGCGATTGACTGAAGATATCCGCCAGCGCCATCTCATCATCCACGATCAACACACGTGCCGGGATGAAGGGGAAGATCTCGGCCTTGGCAGCGGGGGCTTTTACCCGGGAAGATTCCACGGCAGGGATATAGATATTGAAAGTGCTGCCATCGCCCAGATCGCTGCTAACCGTGATGAAACCGCGATATCCACTCACGATGCCGTGAACGATGGAGAGTCCCAGTCCGGTTCCCTCGCCGCTGGCCTTGGTGCTGAAATAGGGATCAAAGATACGGGAGATTAGCTCTGGAGCGATGCCGCTGCCGGTATCGCTAACACTCAGGTGCAGATAGGGGCTTTCCAGCAGCACCTTGGGATCGATCCCGATCAGCTCGAATCCGGCTTTTTCTTCCAGAGAGATTTTTAAGGTGCCGCCATCGGGCTGCATGGCATGGAATGCATTGGTGGCAAGATTCAGCATAACTTGTTGCATTTCTGTGCAATCCACACGGGCATAGCTGTGGCTGTTGATCTCTGTCTGGATGGATACTTTTGCCGGGATTATGGCGCGGATCATGGGCAGGGTGTCTTCGATGACATCTGCCACCACCACTTCTTCCACATCTTGCTCGCCTTTACGGGTGAAAGTGAGTATCTTGCCGATCAGACTCTTGGCGCGCAGACAGGCTTTCAGCGCTTCATCGAGATCATTTTGAGCTTCTGCGTTTACCTCGATCTTCCCTGCAGAAAGTGCCACGTATCCGGCGATGATGGTGATGATATTGTTAAAGTCGTGAGCGATGCCTCCGGCCATGGTGCCGATGGATTCCATCTTTTGGGATTGGCGAAGCTGGATTTCCAGCTCCTTCATATCGCTGAGATCGCGGGAACTGAAGACCAACTTCAAGGGTTTATTATCGTCATCCATGATCACCGAGGCACTCACCAGAGCAGGAACATCCTCCCCCAGGGAGTTTAGCAAGCTCAGTTCCTGATTGCGTACATATAGCCCTTTGAAGAGATCCTGGAACATGTTTCTCAGGTGTTTGCGGTCCGCCCGGATCACGGAATCTTCCAGCTTCATGGAGCCCGAGATCAGGCGCTGAAGGTTGCTTTCACCCAGCATGCGCAGGGCTTCGTCGTTCATACTGAGGATATGCCCATCCAGATCGGTTACGACGATTGCCTCGGGGATGGTGAGCAGGATCTTCCTGGTTTGTTCTTCCATCTCCCGCAGACGGGCCTCAGTGCGCGCCCGCTCTTTGATCTCTTCGATCAGTTTATCCTGCTGCGCAAAGAAGCGCTCGATCAATTGGGCCACATCGGCAAATTCGTTTCCATTGTATGTGAGTTCATGGATCGCTTCAGGATCGCTATTCTTCAGGCTTTGTGAGATCAATCCCAGAGGCGAGCTGATCCATTGCTGGATCAGGAAAAACTGGATCATCAAAAAGATGAAGATGAAGCCCATGGTTCCAAAGAGGATCAGATTGCCCAGGCTTCTTAAGCGCTGCAGGAAGGGATTGGAGCTTTCGAAGATCAGCCAGGCGGCGGTCTCATTGCGGTGATTTGTTAGCGCTTTGACGATGCGGGTGTTGTATTTCTCATTCACCATTTCATCCCCGGGGCGTTGCCGGGTGATCTGGACGCTGTATTTCAAACTCTCGGATAGCTTCTGCAGGTAAGGGTAATCAAACACTTTGGCGACCAGGATAAATCCCGCGGGACTGCTCTGGCGTTTGGGATCACCGGTGGGGTGGATGGAAGAGACCGTACAATATACAGTGTTTTGATGGAATGCGTCGTAGAAAGCTCTGACGCCACCCTCCCTGAGCGTATCCGCGATCACCTTTTCCATAGTGTACTCGGAAAAGCCGGGATTGCCTTCATCGGTTTGGCTGTACATCTTCTCCCCGGATGCGTTATACACCTGCAGCAGAGTATACCCGAAGACGCTGTTTATTGTATGCAGATTGTCGGCTGCCCAACCGTTGTCGCCATAATAGGCGATGTCGGTCAGTTCATCGGATATTGCATAATCCTCTGTGAGCTTTAGCTGAGCGTTTCCACTCTGTTCCATGATGGCGTCGATGGTGGTTTTACGCTGAGCCAGATCACTTTCGTTGTAAACGCGCAGTTCCTCACGTTTTATATAGTAAAAGAGGTAGAAGAACGCGCCGAAGACGAACGCGATCACGATGAAGAGCAGTAAAAGACGGGTCGAGATACGCATACAGGCCTCCTGTTATCCCCCCTATCAGGGATTTACTCCTTTGTTTGAATCTCTGCTTTCCAGCAAACGGTTGAGAGCAGAATCCACAATCTCAGCCTTGATGGTGATTACTAGTTCCCGTTCTTTACGATCCACGGAGTTATAGCCGGTGAGATAGCGAATACCAAAAACCCACCAGGGGAGGTCCTTCAGGATGGGAATACCGCTGCGAATGATTACTTCATCGGTATCAAAGAGACCTGCGATCACTGTTTCTTCTTTATCGTACATCACCAGTTGAGTGGATGATGTGCTTTTGGTGATCACAGTAGATACTTCAGAGGGCTGGCCGCTGGAGCGCTCGATGGAGAGTTCCATCATGATGATGTCTTCTCCATCCACTTCTACCACGACGGGTGTAACATCCATAATGATACCGGTGGAGAAGAATGTATCCAATGTATTTCCCGCTTCATCAGCGGTTTTAATCGAGATATCCTGACCCACCTGAATGCGGCCTGTTTTTCCGCTGGATACCAGGATGCTCGGTTCGGCCAGGATGCTGCCTTTCTGATTATTTTCGATGGTGCGGATCAGGGTGTTTACGTCCACGTCATAGTTTCCCACGTGGGCGCTACCAGAACCGCCAAGAGTTAGCGGGGAAGTAAGCTGAGAAGCTCCGGCAAATCCGGCATCTACCTTCACTTTGCCATTCAGGACAGTGGACCAGTCAATACCCAGGTTCTTCAGGTAGCTGCGGTCGGCCAGCATGGCTATGGCTTTGATGCGCACCTGTTTGGCCATTGCCTCTTCCATTAGTTTTCTGGCATCGGGATCCATCTTTTCCAAGGCATCTTCAGTAGGAGCTACTGGTTTGGCGTCGGCAATGTCTTTGAGGGCCAGATATCCAACGCCTTCTTCCACATAAAGGCCATTTTGCAGGGCAATCAGATCCAGGGCTTTTCGCCAATCCATTTCGCGGATAGGCACGTTGATATTGCCATTGTAGCTGGAGAGGTTGATCAGCTTCTTACCGCTTTCTTCCTCACTGAAGTGTTCCAATATCCTCACGGCGCTGTTGATATGGGTTTGTTCGATCATGCTTACTTTTTCAGGTGCGTAAGCTACCTTAGTCTGGGCAAACAGCATGGTGCTGCCCAGCAGGCCAAGGCAAAGCAGGACTACGATATTTCTATACATCACTACCTCAATTCTCATTGATCAAGTTTAAAATCTGGTTTTCCTCAAATCCGTACTTGTAAATCTTAAAGACCACCGTGTTATCACGGGAGTTGATCCGGTAGAGGTAACCCCATTGCACTCTGTCGCCTTCGCTAAGGATCTTGATGATGCCCCTGCTATCGCGCACGAAAGCCCGCTTATCGCTGATTGCGATTAAGACGGAATTATCAACATTCACCAGGCTTGGGTCTACATCCTCTTCGCCCTGAATGGTTTCTGTGTATCGGGGGCGGAATAGATCATAAGAATGTACGTTTTTCTTCACTTCTTTATATGAGATTGCATCCTGAGTAAGGCCACCGGTCTTGAAATGAGTGCGGAACAACATGGAAAAGTCGATGGAATCACTCACAGCGTTCTCTGCGGAGATGGATATGTCTTCGATGGTCAGCACCGGGCGTTGATATTCCAGCATTCTAGTGAAGTGTACCAGATTCATATAGCCTGTTTTCCCGGAGAGTACGTACTCATTGTAGTTCCCCTCGGACTTATCGGACATGCCAAAATCATACTCCACATCGCGTCCTAGCCAGTTTAGCACTCTTAGCAAGTAGTCATAGGTGTTTATGGAGTCATCCTCTTTAAAGAAGACCTTGCCTTGCGAGCTTGCCACTGCCATCAGTTTGGCGTGTTCCAGCTCCAGAGAGTCGCGCCCAGCCACGAGTCTGTTAAGCTGTGTTATCTGCTGGCTCAGCTCTTTGGTCTCGGCTTGTCTGGCTTCCAGTTTTTTCTTGGCGGAGTTTATCATCACGAAGGCCAATAGGCTGCTAAGTACCAGCAAACTGGAGAGCACCAATGTGTTACGGGAGGAGTTTGTCATCTCGTATACTCTCCTTCTATCGTTTTTAGATCCACGGCGGCTTGTTTGGCAGCCTGAGTGCCGGGATGCTGAGCTTTCAGGTCTTCATACTTCTGTTTGAAGCTGTTTTCCGCCATGGCGAAGCTCAAGCGGGCATCCAACAGCTTGCTGTGAGGCAGGTAGGCATTTGCCCCAGCCAGGTTTGGCTTCAGAGTTTCGCGCGCCAGACGGTATTCCAGATCCATATAGAGCCGGTATGCCACCCACCAGCGTACCAATCCGGCAAGTTCGCTACTGGGGTATTTCTCCAGGATCATATGCCCGGTAAAGCGATACTCCAATTGGTTGCCCTTTTCAATGGCTTCCACAAAGCGGAGGTACATCTCTTGCATCTCAGGATCATAGGTCATTTCATCGCCAGCCGGACCCGGAGTGTATTCATTTTTGATATAGGGCAACACAGCGTAGCGATAGCTCTTTTTGCCGTTACCGTTCGTTGTTTTCTTGCTCACCTGTTTTTTGGGAACGTATTTGCGATACGTTCTGGGGCCCGGACTCGCTGTCATCAGGGTATCCGGGGGTACGAAATCCTCAAGGAGGATATCTTCCCAGTTCAGCTCGGGCAATTCAAAATGCATTTCATAAGCCCAGACTGTTCGGTTTCTCACGGCAGCCTTGGTCACGCTGGTTATCTTGCAATTTGGTAAACCTTCAGCCAGACGGCTTACGTAATCTCTCCGGGATGTGACACCGCTAATGCTTAGTTTGTCTCCATCCTTCTTCATATTGCCTATCCAGCTATCACGATGCGCACTGAAGGTGGAGTTGATGATGTCAAAGAGTTCGGTCCAACGGTTCTTGTCCTTCAAAACTCCGGCTACGTTGCTGGAAAGCTCCCGGAAGGCAGCTATCTCGGCGCTCAGTTGCTCCACCACGCTGTTCTCTGCCCTCAGGGCGTTTAGGGTAATGGTCAGGGCTTGCTTTTTTTCATCTTCTTTTGCTGCCTGTTGTTTCAGGCGCATGAAGTACAAAGTGGAATATAGTACCAGGGCAAAGATCAGGCTTAGAACGATGAATCCGTGCCACACCACTCTCAGCTCTTTTTGGCTGTCTATCACCCTTGTAGGCAGGAAAGTACAGGTGCTGAAATGCTTGTCGTCCGTATTCAAGGCTTTGTACGCCAGGGCAATTGCCAGGCTGTATTTGGCCAGGACGAGATTGTTGTATTCGTCACCCTCTTCGGATCCGCTAACCACCAGGCCGGGGAAACTGATCAAGGATGTTTTGGTGGACATGCTTTGCGAATTTACATATTCCACCAGGTTTTTATCCGCCAGATCGCCGGCCAGCACTATACTCTCGGGTTCTCCGATCTGAGCGCTATCCATGGCAAGAGAAATCTTGGAGTAAATCACCTGCGCATCGGGGAATTCCTGAGTGATGTGAATATCCAGGGTCTGAGTCCACTTACCATCCTGAAACACAAATAGCTTACGGTATTCGTTCCCCAAATACACAAAAAGATTGGTTCCTGCCAGATCATCACCAATGGAAAAGCGATAGAATTCTGTGAGGACAACGTCGTTTGCGTCAGCGAGCTGGAAATATAGCTTGGTCGAGCTTTCTTGTCCATAGTTTATGATGGCATCAAGCAGAAGGTTGGGTCCCGTGTGGAGCCAGTGTTGTGGTCCCTCTTCGGCATCTACCACGCAAGATTGCCAGGCTGCCGCCTTTTTTGCTTCACGGCTCATGCTCGCCTTACGGAAGCGAGCCATATCCGCCCTTTTTATCTTGCCCGGTTCATCTTTGATGATGTGCTGGTCGTGCAGATTGACCGCCACCACGCCATCTGCCAGGGCAAACCTGGCAAACATCAAGGTGACCGGACTTACCTCCATGCGGGGTTGTTGGGGCAGATCAGACGTTTCATAGGATTCCGAACTACCCATATCGGAGATGTCCAGTTCGTCAGAATCCATGAATTGTGAGTCAATGGGGATAAAATCCGCGTCAGCGCTGCTTGCTTTTGCTTGATCACTTTTGTACCAATCAGCATCCAGCAGCATGCTGTCCGAGCCCAGAAGGTATGTTTCGGCGCCATCTTTACGCAGATGCACTATGCGGATTATTTGTCCGTCCTGAATGATACCGAAAGCTTCTTTGGCTGATTTCTTCATCACATTATCCTTAGCTTATTCTCATATTACAGACATCAATTGCTGCATTCTCTTCTTGTTATTGGCGAAGTTCAGCGCTGTTTGCTGGCTTATCACGCCTTTTTGATAGAGATGCTTGAGGTCCTGCTCCAAGGTACACATACCCATTTTTTTGCCTTCCACCATCATCTGGTAGATTTCACCGATATTTTTGTTGCG
>JAEWNJ010000108.1 GCA_023392795.1 Candidatus Cloacimonadota bacterium | reverse complement strand
GCGCGCGCGTTCCGGGATTTCAGCGCAGTGAACGACACCATCAGCTACTTCGTTGTAGCGCTCTATGGCAGCGTGGAATCAGCGGCAACCAACAGCGTAACGGTGATCATCGATTGTGTGGCCAATCAGGATGCCGAACTGGTGCCCGGGATAGCAAAGCTGAGCAGTTCCCCAAATCCCTTCCGCGAATTGGCAGTGATCAGTTATCAGCTTGAGGCCAAAAGCGAAGTGGAGATCAAGATCTACAACCTGAAAGGGCAATTGGTGCGCCATCTGCACAGCGGCTCTCAGGACAAGGGAGATCAGGTGCTGGCCTGGGAAGGCTGCGACGACAGGAATCAAGCACTACCCTCGGGGGTTTATATCCTGCGCTTACAGGAAAACGGCAAGCATCGGCAACCGCTAAAACTGCTGAAGTTGTGATCGAATATGCTCCTGGGATATTGCAGATTGGATTACTCAAGGTAGCGGAGTGCATTAGCGATACTATCTTACTACTCGCCCAAGCGCGTAGCATCAGAGTGCCAGGGTACATGGGATTCCGCTCTGTCTTGAGGAGTCAGATAGTAGTGGATGCCGCTAAAGTAATCAGGGCCATGATGGCATCGAATAGCACAGCGTAATCATCTTCGCGATACTCGATGGTCTTGCCATCCAGTCTCTTTACTCTGGGCATCAGGCAAGCCATATCGGCCATTGCAGTGGAGTGAAACTCAATTCTCAGGGTTTGGGGCGATTCAAACCGGTAGAGGGGCTTATCCTTCATTGCCAGAGCATTCTTTACTGCCAGATCAAGCTTTTGACGGATCAGGGGGCGAGAATAATTGCGGGCAGCGAATTTGGATATCCCTTCTTTGGTGCAGACATATTCCAGCCATGGCATTTGCTTTGTCAAATCCTGAGACAGAGCCAGATCTCCGCTGACCAGAGTAACGGGTACTCCGAAGTGCCCGGCATAGGCTGAATTTATCAGGCATTCACTCATCGGCTGATCGTTGATGAATATTTTCTGGATGCGGCTATTTGAATAGGTATGGTCCATGTTGGCGTGCAGCGCTCCAGTGGCGGCGTGATAGCCCAGAAGGAAAACCATGGAATAACTACTGCTAAATCCCGGCATCATGTAACAGGGACGGGGATCTCCGGAGATCAAGGAAACACGAGTGTCAAGATCGGTGATCTCATAATAAAGATTATCACCGTGACTGTGTGAATCGGCAATCACGATCTCGTCGATCAGGTTGTTTTCCTTGCTGTCCCGTATGGCTTCAATAGCGCAGGCAACATGATCCTGCATGTATTTGCGCACCGAGACCCGATCCATTTTTTCATGCTCCCAGTTAAAGGTTCCGGGAATGCCTTCCATATCAACAGAGATATAGATTTTCATACTAATTCCTTGGCGACTAAAGCGCCCACTTTTACATTGTTTCTGAGTAAAGCCAGATTGGCTTTGATCGATCTCCCGGAAGTGCTTTCAGCCAAGGCGGATAGAAGGAAGGGAGTAAGCTCCTTGCCCCCGATGCCTTTTTGTCGGGCTTCATCTACGGCAGATTTGATACTGGGCTCTATCTCGGCACAGGGAATCTCATCCTCGTCAGGAATGGGATTTGCCAGCATAATTCCGGTACTCAAAGCAGCAGTGGAGCGCGAGATATGGTATATCTGAGCCAATTCGCGCGCATTATCAATGCGAGGGACACAAAATCCGCTAGTCCGGGAATAGAACGTGGGATACTCAGTACTCTGCCAGGCAAATACTGGCACTGATCTGGCTTCCAGCATCTCCAGTGTGGCAGCGATATCCAGGATTGCTTTGGATCCAGCGCATACTACTATCACAGGAATCTTGGCCAGGGCATCCAGATCGGAAGAGATATCCAGAGTATCCTGCCAACCCCTGTGCACACCGCCAATCCCTCCTGTGGCAAACACCTTGATCCCTGCCTGATGCGCCAGATACATGGTGGCAGAAACAGTGGTTCCGCCAGTATAACCTTTACTTATAGCAAGCGCTATATCGCGGATAGAGATCTTTTGGGGGGCAGTATGGCGGGAATCCTGAAACAGTGCTTTGAGTTTCAGAATGTCCTCATCTTCCAGGCCGATGCAGCATTGTCCTTCAATGATGGCGATGGTGGCAGGGACCACAGATTCCGCGGTGGCAAGCTCTTCCAGCATGGCTAGAGCGGCAAAGTTCTGCGGGTATGGTAAACCGTGGGTAACGACGGTAGATTCCAGTGCCAATACAGCCTTGCCTTGCGAAAGAGCAGCAGAAACAGATTTACTGATTTTCAGGGGTAAAAGAGACATAGTTTAGCTTCTTTTATAGTTGGCTATTCGAGATGTGAGCAGGAAACTGTGGGATATCTATCGATGGGCAAGATCACCCCGTAGAGAATCATTCTCGGGATGAACTATTACTACTTCCACTGGTGCCACACCGGGAAGAATTAACTCGATTTCTTTGGCTGCCTGATAGGAAAGATCCAGGTCGCGTCCTCGGGTGAAGGGACCCCGATCATTCACACGTACTTCCACAGTCTTGCCATTGGTGGGATTGGTGACAATGAGTTTGGTATCGAAGGGGAGGCTTTTATGTGCACAGGTGAGTGCGTATTGATTATAAACTTCGCCGCTGGCTGTCTTCCTGCCGTGGAACTTATTTCCGTAGTAGGTGGCTACCATTATTTCAGGCTCAAGCATTTCTATGCTTCCGGGAGGTTCCTGAGTGTGCAGGGAATCAATCACCAGCGCATCTTGCTGAAGACCGATCTCCTCACTCCCAAGTCCTGACACCGACTCGGCAATTACTGGCCCTATCACGAGGACCTGCAAAGCCAGAACGGTGAGGATGATTTTCTTCTTAAGTTTCCTCATATTGTTCCTAACTTCTTTATAAGATTTACTGGGTGACAGTGATTATCCGGGGAGGATCTGTCAAGAAAAAAAAGCCAAAAAATGGGTTAAGCAATTGAAAGCCAGGGGCTTGCAGAAGCCATCAAAAACCCCATCCAGAGTGCGTTATGGGCGGCGATTAAAGAAAAATGCATAAAAATGAAAAAAACATGATTTTGAGCTTGACAAGAAAACTGAAGTGTCATATAGGTCGCACAGGATGTCAGAATAACTCATAAAAAGTCAAAAATGTTCAAGGCGAGCAATCCTGAAGGCCTGATCCGATAAGGAATAGCTCAAAACTGGCTGAAACAACGAATGAAAGGTGTCGAATATGTCCGGTGAATTTCTAGGTATCTTCGAAAACTCGGTGCACAAGCAGCGCGTGATCATTCCGGCAAGTTTCAAGAAGAAATTTGCTGAAGAAGCGATGAAAAGCGTTGTGGTGACCATGGGTGCGAACAATACCATTGCTATCTATCCGCTTGACACATGGAAAAGCACACTGGAACGCCTGAAAAACGGCGATGATAAGGCTAAGCAACTGCGTACTCAGCTAATCGACTTTGCCATGATGGAGCAAGAACTGGAAGGTCCGGGTAGAGTAAGGATTCACGAGATGCTGCTGTCTGAGGTAGGTATCGACGACAGTGTGATCATCAAGGGTGAGGGACACTATATCTCCCTGTGGAATCCTGAGGTCTACGCTCGCGTTCGTGCTGCAAAGCTGACCGCTCACAGAGAAACTTTCAGCAGTGAGGATTATCAGCTTTGAGCAATTACCACGTCCCTGTGATGTCTGCCACCTGCATCGAGCTCCTGAATCTGAGAGCCGGCAAGGTGTACGTGGACGCCACGTTGGGAGGTGGAGGCCACGCTCTGGCCATGTATCAAAAAGAGCCGGGGATCAAGCTTTATGCCTTTGATCAGGATATGGAGGCTATCAGAGCGGCTGGAAGCACTCTGAAAGAGCATAATCCCGTATTCATTCACAGTAACTTCAGCCAGCTCAGAACTCAGCTCTCCTATAATAAGGTAAAGGGGATCGACGGCATATTGTTCGATCTGGGGGTTTCCTCGCATCAGCTTGATGATGCCCGCCGCGGTTTTAGTTTCGATAAAGATGCTGCGCTGGACATGCGCATGGATACCGGTATGGATCTGGATGCCAGGAAGCTGGTAAACACATATAGCGTTCAAGACTTAGCAAAGATATTCAAAGAATACGGTGAAGAGAATGGTGCCGGGCGAATTGCCAGAGCCATCGAAAGGGAAAGAGAAAAGGACGAGATTCGCAGCACTGGTCAACTGGCCAGAGTGATCGAAAGCGTAGCCGGAACGGGGAGCAAAGAATCTCTGAAGACCAAGGTACGTGTTTTCCAAGCCATCCGCATCGCGGTGAATGACGAGTTAAACTCGCTCAGCATTGCCCTGAATGATGCCATCAATTTGCTCAATCCCGGAGGCCGCATCGTGGTAATGAGCTACCACTCACTGGAGGATCGCATCGTAAAGAATGCGTTCCGTCTGGCTGCCACAGGGTGCATCTGCCCTCCGGCGATCATTCACTGCGTATGCGACCACCATAAGCAATTAAAACTACTCTGCCGGAAGCCGATAACGGCTTCTCCAGAAGAAACTGACGATAATTCACGCTCCCGCAGCGCTAAACTACGCGCGGCGGAAAAGGTAATGGGGGAAAAATGAGAGGAAGACTGATCGCATTGTTGATACTAGCTACCATATGCGGATTCTTGAGTTTTTATAACAACAACCGGGTGGTGGCGGACACACGCAAGCTCTCGGATTTGGAAAAGACCTTTAATGCAGAGAAAAACATCAATACCGAGCTGCTTGTGGAGCATGACGATCTGCGTAGCGGCAGACACATTGCCTCACTGGTGCGGGTGGAGCTGAGCCAGTTTATCCCGGATCAGGAGCAAGGCAAGGTGATCTACGTTCACGAGCCGGCACCGGACAAGAAAGAGAGTTCTTATACGATCATCGATTTGATCGCCTCCAAGGCGGAAGCCAAAAACATGGAAATCATGCTAGACTAAAGATCATGCAAAGCCGATACTACTTCCTGGTCCTGATCTTTGGCGCGGCGGCAGTACTGTGGAGCGCTTACCTTTTTTGCATCCAGATATTGGATCCCTTCAATTTTGCCCATCTGCGGCGCGTACGCTATATCCCGCGCAAAGAAATTCTAGTTCCCCGCAGGGGCGCGATCTATGATGCCAAGGGCAACCTATTGGTCAGCAGCGTTAGCTATTATCAGATAGACATCGACCGGGGTGCTGTAAATACCTGGGCAGATCGCAATGATATCGGGCGGGATGAAGCTTTTAACCGGATCGCCGAGACCATTGCCAAGTACAGCAATGTGGAAACAGAAGCAGTGCTGAAACGAATGAACAAGGGGAACAAGAACTCCTCCATCCAGATATCCAACAAGATTAGCGAAGCAGAGCTGGACAACATCATCCAGGCATTCTCCAATAATAAGCTACCGGGGCTGATCCACAATTTTGCCTCGATGCGTAGAATATACTCCAAGGGAGTACTTGCAGCCCGCTTGATGGGATCGGTGAAAGAAGAATCCAGCGGTTATGACCCCGTAACCAACAGCAAATCACTGTACAAGCTATCGGGCATGAACGGTCTGGAAGCCACCTTTGACAAGAATCTCGCGGGTGGATACGGATGGCGGGAAATAGTACTTGATGCCAATGGCAACAGGGTTCCCTACCCCGATCTGCATGAAAAGAAACCCAGACACGGGCAAAACGTGTATCTCACAATAGATTCCAAGGTGCAGGAAATAGTGGAAAACGCCCTTTACGAAGGGGTGGAAAAGTATGGAGCCCTGCATGGCGGAGCAGTGGTGATGGATCCCAAAACCGGAAGACTGATCGCCCTGGCAGGAGTTTCCAATAGCGACAAAACCGACGATCAAAACATTGTGCGCAGCCGCTCAAACATCCCTGCTTCCTTTATGTTTGAGCCGGGAAGCACCATGAAACCGATCACTATGCTATCCGCACTGGAATACAAGCTGGTAAAACCTAATGAACTGATCGAATGCGGTCACTATCAGGTTGGCAGGCGTAAAATCACAGATACACATGACTACGGACCTCTGAATGCCAGAGGAATCATCGCCAAGTCCAGCAACGTAGGTGTGGCGAAAATCGCCGAACGCATTGGCAGCACAAGGCTATATGAAGAGTTTATCTCCATGGGCTTTGGACAAAAGAGCGCACTGAATCTATTTGGAGAATCCAGCGGCCTCTTTGCCAAGCTGGAAAACTGGGACGGCTATTCACTCCATTCCTTGTCCTTTGGTCAATCAATCTCTGTGACAGCTATTCAATTGGCTGCGGCATACTCCGCCATAGCCAATGGGGGCAAGCTGATGAAGCCAACGATTGTGGATAGCTACAAGGATGATGACGGTAACATTTTGGAAAGCTTTGAACCCTCAGTATTACGCCAGATATCCAGTAAAGCAGCTTGTGATACCATGTTGTCGTACATCCAGGACGTGGTGGACGATGGCACTGCGCGACACATAAAGATGGATTACATCACGGTGGGTGGTAAAACCGGGACAGCTGAGAAGAACGTTGAGGGGACCCGGGGATATTCCAGCGGCAAGTACAACGCTGTGTTTGTGGGACTCTTCCCCGTGGAAGATCCCCAGATGGTGATCGTAGTCTTTTATGATGAGCCTGATCACTATTTCCGCTTTGGATCCATGAGCGCAGCCCCCACCTTTGGCAAGATCGTAGAAAACATACTCTTTATGCCGGATTGCAACATCCTGCCCTACAATGAGCGGTTGATGCAGAGTTCACAAAAAATGCCAAACCTGGTAGGGCAAAGCATCCATTCAGTGGAGCAAATACTGAATCGCTACGGCTTCCTATACAAGGTGGAAGGCCCCGACAGTGCGTCTGTGGTGATCGATCAATTCCCCAAAGCGGGAATCTCGGTGGATCGCAACCACCCCATTACTCTGAAGCTTGGCAAGGCCAAGACCGAAACCAAAGAAACAGTGATCAAGGGGACCATGCCCAATCTGGTGGGCATGACCCTGCGCAAGGCGGTTCAGATGGCCACCGAAAACGGAGTTCCCATCCGGATCAACGGTTCCGGAATTGTACGCAAGCAGTCGCTCCTGCCGGGATCAAGAATCAGCAACGAGAGCATCTGTCTGGTGGAGGCGTCGCTTTGATGAAGACATTATTGACTTTGCTTGAAGAACACGGGTTACTCGTGAGCTGCCAAACTGAATGGCACGATGAGTCCCTGCCTTTTCCGCGAACCGACCACCGGGAGATCAAAGCAGGCGATACCTTCATCGCTATTAAAGGTGAACGTTTCGATGGCCATCAGCTCATCGGTGAGGCCAGAAAACTAGGTGCCGCCCTGATCGTTGGCGAAGATCATCAAGCTGATATTCAAGTAAAAGACAGCCGCAAAGCAGCCGCCCTCTATGCCTCAGAATACTATGGAAGACCTTCGCAACACTTTACCCTGTATGGAGTAACCGGGACCAATGGCAAGACAACCGTCTCCCTCATGCTGTTCCAGCTTCTACGCTTGATGGGGTACTCCTGCGGATGGATCGGCACTTTGGGATACCGGATCAACGAGGAGCAGCACGAGACAGCCCATACAACTCCGGATATCATGCAATTGAACGCGATCTTCCAGAAGATGGCAGACGCAGGAGTGCAGCATGTGGTGATGGAGGTCTCCTCGCACGCCCTGGCTCTGGACCGGGTGTATAATGTTCAGTTCGATTACTGCTTGTTCACCAATCTCAGCCGAGATCATCTGGATTTTCACAAGAATATGGATGAGTATTTCTCGGCAAAATACATGCTCTTTGAAAGAGCTATCCGGAACTCCGCGGTAAGTGTGGTAAACATCGACGATGATCACGGCAGGATTATCGCGGATCGGCTACAAAGCACAGGTGCAGGGATTTTCAGCGTAGGGCATGCTTCCGATGCGGATTTTATGATCACCGACGCGCAAACCCGCTTAGATGGATCTTCCTTCAAACTAGTCAGCAAGGATAAGCAAGCGATGGAGATCGCCAGTCCCCTGATTGGATCCTTCAATGTGGATAATCTCGCTCTGGCACTGGGAACACTGCTGGCAGCAAAGCATGATAAAGCGATACTCACGAAACTGATCGAAAGACTGATGCCAGTCCCCGGACGCATCGAAGCAGTGACAAACGACCTGGGAATTGGCATCTACGTGGATTATGCCCACACACCGGATGCGATCATTAATCTGTTGAAAAGCATAA
Organism: Candidatus Cloacimonadota bacterium; assembly: GCA_023392795.1. Lineage (GTDB taxonomy): Bacteria > Cloacimonadota > Cloacimonadia > Cloacimonadales > Cloacimonadaceae > UBA5456. The sequence goes on along the minus strand of JAEWNJ010000108.1, from coordinate 43,068 downwards.
ACAAACTCCCGCACGGACGCGTAATCAGCGTGATCGGAGCGGGAGGAAACAGAGATACCGGCAAACGCCCCTTGATGCTGCAAGCAGCGCTCAGGTTCAGTGACGCTGTCATCATCACCGATGATAATCCCCGCCATGAAAACCCCAATCTAATCATACAGGATATCGTACGCGACCGTGAACTCTCCCTCCCTTGGTGGATTATCCGCGATCGAGGTACCGCCATAGCTTCCGCCATCAGGCTCGCCAGGAAAGGTGACGTCGTGCTGATCTGCGGCAAGGGACATGAAAACTATCAGGAAACAAAGGGTGTCCGCCATCACTTTGATGATCGGGAAGCGGCCAGGGAATCTCTGGCTCAGGCAAAACAGAACAAAGCTGACGATGAAATGCTATTGCCACTGGATCCCTTGATGCTGGCAATCGTGGAAGAGCAGTCCTTGGACGAAAACTGCTCTTTCGATGGAGCATCCTATCGCTTTCTCAGTACGGACAGTCGCTCCATCAAACCAGAATCCATGTTCTTTGCGATCAATGGTGAAAACTTCGACGGCAATCGATTTATCTCCAATGTGTTAAAGCAGGATAGCTGTTTTGCCGTGGGGACTATCGCGCTCCCAGACCAGAAGCGTTACTTTCAGACTTCTGATTGCGCATTACTGATGTCAAAACTGATGCAGAAGTATCTCCTGATGTTTGATATACACAAAACAGCTCTGACCGGTTCCACTGGGAAAACCAGTACCAAGGAGCTATTAACGGCAATCCTGGAATATGTTGCGCCCACTCTGAAGACTTTGAAGAATGAGAACAACATCATTGGTCTGTGTAAAACCATCCTTCGAATTGAGCCCAATCATCGCTTTGGCGTGTTTGAAATCGGCACCAATCACTTCGGGGAGATCGCGCTACTGAGCGACACCATAATGCCGGATGCTGGCATCATTCTGAACGTTGGTCCGTCTCATCTGGAGTATTTTGGGGACGAAGACGGAGTAATGCGTGAAAAGACTGATCTCTTCCATCGTGCCCTGGATCTCAGGCTCTACCCTGCGGATGATCCCAGATTTGAGCTATACCATGAATCAGGGAAGTCTGTGGGTTATGCGGATGATGCTGTTTACCGGATCTCAGATGTGCGTGATGAAGCTCAGGGAAAGAGCTTTGATTTGAGTGGAACCCGCTACACGATTCCATATTCCGCGCCACACTACGTGATCAATAGCGCTTTTGCCATAGCCATGGCATTAAATCTGGGCATTGAGGCCAGTGAGATTCAGCAGGCCCTATTCAAGCCCGTTTCACTGGATATGCGGATGCAAGTAGAGAAGCTGCGAGGGGGCTATTTAATCGTTGATTGTTACAATGCGAATCCTGTGTCCATGCAATCCGCCCTGGAGTTTTGGCGTGATCTGCATCCCGAGAAGCCGCATGTGGCGTTTCTGGGTGATATGCTGGAATTGGGAACTCAAGCAGACATGTATCATCAAATGATCGGTGCGATGCTTGCCGAAATCAGCTATGAAGAACTTTACACCGTGGGGAAGCGTGCGGTGGCATTCAGCGATAAACCTTGCCGGCATTATTCCAGCGTGGAAGACCTGATTGCCGACTTCCCTTCCCTCCCTGAACACCCGGTGATTCTGGTAAAAGCATCCCATGGCATTCATTTGGAGCGCCTACTACCCAAGTTACGAGGAGAGGACTGATGCTGTATCATCTTTTATATCCGCTCGCCGAATACTCGATCGTCTTCAATGTCTTGCGCTATGTAACCTTTCGTTCCATTGGAGCTTTCATTACTGCGCTGGTTTTCACTCTCTTCTTTGGCCCATTTTTCATCCGTATGTTAAGACGCAAAGCCGCCGTGGAAAGCATCGATGAAGACATGCCAGAGAAGCACAGGCTGAAGGCGGGGACACCCACCATGGGTGGTCTGTTGATCCTGGTTGCGCTGATGGCAGCATCGCTGACGTGGAACATCCTGACCAATTACGCGATTCTGATGATGTATCTCAGCACCCTTTGGCTGGGCATTCTGGGCTTTCTGGATGACTATCTGAAAAACTTCGTGAAAGCCAAGAAAGGCTTGATCCCCAAGTACAAGCTGTGGGGACAGATCTCCATCGGTCTGATCCTGACCCTATCCATATATTACAGCGCCGCTTCCGGAGACCATATTACTGCAGTACAGATTCCCTTCTTGAAGAACATGTATCTGGAGCTTGGAATCCTTTTTATCCCCTTTACCATATTCATGATCACCGGATCCTCAAACGCGGTTAATCTCTCCGATGGTCTGGACGGTCTGGCCGCAGGGACTCTGGCCTTCTCCGCTCTGGGTCTGGGGATAATGAGCTATTTGAAAGGCAATTACATCGCCGCGGACTATCTAAACCTGGAATATATAATGAATGCCGGCGAATTGACGGTGTTTATCTCCGCTCTGATGGGAGCTCTGATCGGGTTCCTTTGGTACAATAGCTATCCCGCGCAGATCTTCATGGGCGATACGGGATCGCTGGCTCTGGGCGGCATTCTGGCAGTGATCTCAGTACTGCTCAAGGAACAGATCTTCCTGGTGATCATCGGCTTTATATACGTGATGGAGACTTTCAGCGTGATCTTTCAACGGTATTGGTTCAAATACACCAAGAGGAAATTCGGTGCCGGGCGAAGGCTCTTTCTGTGTGCGCCGGTCCACCACCATTTTGAACTAAAGGGCATACATGAGACGAAGATTGTCATGCGCTTTTACATCGTTGCCATTCTACTGGTGGCCATCGGTCTCAGCACTATCAAATTGCGATAAACAAGAGGTTGGATTCATGTTTGATGCCAGCAAAAAGTATGGAATATTGGGATTGGCCCGCAGCGGCATCGCTGCTGCTTACAAGATAAAGGAATTGGGTGGAACGGCCTTTCTTAGCGATTCAGGAGCCGCGGATAAGATTGCTGTCGCGAGTGAACTAGCCAGAGACTTCGAGTGCGAATTCGGCGGACACAGCGACAAGCTACTGGGTTGTGATATCTGGATAGTCAGCCCGGGTATACCCCTGAATGTTCCGATCATCGTAAAAGGGAAGGAAGCCGGGATAGAAATGATCTCGGAGATAGAGTTTGGATACCGGATAAAATCCTCTGACAGCGTGGTGATCGCCATCACCGGATCAAATGGGAAAAGTACCACTGTCAGCCTGATCCATCACATCCTGCTTTCCCTGGGCAAAAAGAGTATCCTGGCTGGAAATATCGGCGACGCATTTTGTTCATACCCCATTCACAAACCTGGCATTGAGTACATCGTTCTGGAAATCAGCAGCTTCCAGCTGGATCTGATCCAAAGTTTCGCTCCACATGTGGCAGCAGTGCTAAACATCACTCCGGATCATCTGAATCGTTATGCCGGATATAGCGCATACTGCAAGAGTAAGATGCGCATCTTCAGTGCTCAGACCGAGTCTGACTACGCGATAGTATCCCGCGATTCCAGCGAGATTGCCCGATACTCATCTGGCATCCTCTCACAGATGATGGATTTTTCTCTTACCAATACTCAAAGCTCGGCTTTCTTCGCGGACAAGTTTATCCATGTCGGTGAACATCTCCTTTCCATTTATGATCTCAGCCTCAAGGGTCCGCATAATGTGCAGAATGTGATGGCAGCGCTGCTTTGCGCGAAAGCCCTGAATCTGGACATGGGTAAAGCGATGAACGCCTGCAAGAGCTTTAGATCTCTCCCCCACCGTTTGGAGTATGTGGACACCATCAATGGCGTCAGCTTTTACAACGATTCCAAGGCCACCAACTGTGATTCGGTAAAGAGTGCTCTGGAATCTTTTGAACGCCCGATCCGCGTGATCCTGGGCGGATCTGACAAAGGCGAGGATTTTGGTGTACTCACCGAAGCGCTGAAGAGGAATGCCCTGAAGGCATACGTAACCGGTGGAACCCTGGATCTGATGCGTCAAGCCTGGTTGGGCAAGCTTCCTCTGCATTTTGAGCCCGATTTTGAAGCCTGTATCCGTAAAGCGTTTGAAGAATCCACAAGCGGGGATAACATTGTGCTAAGCCCTGCCTGCGCCAGTTTTGACCATTTCAAGAATTTTGAACATCGCGGCGACACTTTCAAGGCCATAGTCAAGGAGCTGAAACGTGAAAAAGAATAGGTTGGGCAGCTATGTAGTAGGCTTTGACAAGACCATCCTGCTCTGCTATGCGCTGCTGGCGATCATCGGCCTGATAGTGATGGTGGACATCTCTTCCGTGCAGAGCTCGATGATGTACTTTTACCGTCAATTGGTCTTTATCATCGTGGCCAGCCTTGTAGCGCTGTTTATCCTCTATTATCCGAATCTGGAGAAGCTCCGTTTTACCAATACCTATCTGGTCTATATCTCCATTCTGATGCTGCTGATGGTGCTGATAAAAGGGAATACCGTCAAGGGTGCTACCCGTGGTTTGAGCCTGGGATTTATAAACATCCAGCCTTCGTTCTTCGCCCGTGTAGCCATGGTCTTCTTTTTCGCCAATGTGCTGGATAAAAAGAATGAGCTGCTAAAGGCAACCAAAAACATCCTCCAATTCCCCCAGGCATTTCCCGAATTGACCTTGCTAAGTATCCTGGTTTTTGGGCTCATCTTTGTGGAAAAGCACTTATCTGCGATCATAATCGGGGGTGTGACCCTGATGGGCATGCTCTTCTATGCAGGTATTCGCAAGCGTATTCTGCTCATTATCCTGGGTGTGGGATTGATCGCCGGAATGCTGATCATCACCAAGGGCGACAGCTTCCGAATGCAGCGTATGCGTACTTTCAAGAAATACAGCCTCTTCTTCAAGGAAAGAGATCTATCTCAATCCGCCAATGCTGATTATCAGGTGCGTGAAAGCCTTACAGCCCTCACCAGTGGTGGACTGTTCGGTACAGGTATCGCCCGTGGTCGCGCCAAACACTACTATTTGCCTGAAGCCAGAACAGACTATGTGTACACTATAGTCGGCGAGGAATGGGGATATCTGGGAGCTATGCTGGTATTTATGCTGCATAGTCTGCTGTTTTTTGCCTCGGTCAAGATGGCCAACAAACATGAGAATCAATACTACCGGTTTCTAGGTGTAGGAATGGCCCTGAACATCTACGCCAACGTCCTGGTCAATACTGGGGTGGCCATGTCCATCCTTCCGCCCACAGGCAATACTCTTCCCTTTATCAGCTACGGCGGTAGCGCCCTGATGATGGATAGCGTAGCAGTAGGCGTGATTCTGAATATCAGTGCGCAACGGAGGACTCTATGAAGTTTGCCTTTGGAGCAGGCGGAACCGGGGGACACATCATTCCCGCCATCGCCATGGCCAACGAGCTAAAGGCCATGGGGCATGAATGTGTGTTCATCGGAAATAAAGACAGCATGGAAGAACGCCTGAGTGCGAATAATGGATACGAATTTAGGTGTATCAAAGTGCAAAAGCTATATCGCAAGCTGACTCCCGCTCATCTGATGTTTCCCTTTTACCTGGCTGGCAGCATCATCCGCGCCCACCAACTCTTGAGGGACTGCGACGGAGTGATCACTACCGGTGGTTTTGTATCCGGGCCGGTTGCCCTGGCTGCCATATCGCGAAAACTGCCATGTTTCCTTCATGAAAGCAATTCCTACCCCGGCCTCACCACCAGATATCTGGCAAAGCAGCTTACCAGGATCTACATATCCTTTGAGGACAGCCGCAGATACCTGCCCCTGAATAAACTGCGAAACTTTGGCATCCCGATTGTCAGGAAAGACCCCGGCAAGGATTTCCCTATGTCAGAAATTGGTTTGGAAGAGGGGAAACGCACTCTGCTGATCACCGGAGGTTCTCAGGGTTCTCTGGCGATAAACGAAGCTGTGTCAGGCATTCTGAATGAACTGCTGGAAAAAGATTGGCAGGTAATCTGGCAAACCGGAAGCCACAGTTACCAGCGTTTCTCGGCCATCCACAAGGATACTCCCGGTTTGTATCTCTTTGACTTTTCTCCTCACCTGGCCAGTATGATGCTAAAAGCCAGCCTGGCTATCACCAGAGCCGGTGCACTGACCATCGCGGAATTGGAAGCAGCGAAGCTTCCCGCGATCCTGATTCCTCTTCCCACAGCAGCGGAAAACCATCAGTATTACAATGCTCTGGCCCAAAAGAACAAGGGCATTGCCGAACTCATAGTACAAAAAGATCTTAGCCCCCAGAATCTACTTTTAGCCATCTCGAATGCAGACACATGGTTCAACGACCGGGCCATGCAGGCAGTCCCGGAAAACAATGCAGCGAAGGACATTATTAACGACATACTAAGCTTTTATAAAAGGAGTTAGCTATGCTTGGCAGAACCAAAAAGATACATTTCATCGGAATCGGTGGTATCGGAATGAGCGGAATCGCCGAGTTCCTGCACAACCAGGGGCTGGAGATAAGCGGTTCAGACATGAAGAAAACTGATCTCACTACCCATCTGGAAAGCCTGGGCATCGCCGTTACCGAGGGACATGATCCGGAATTGATCAGAGATGCGGACGTTGTGGTAAAATCATCCGCCGTGAAGGATGACAATCCCGAAATCGTGGCAGCCAAATCTATGAAAATCCCTGTAATTCGCCGCGCTGAGATGCTGGCAGAGATTACCAGGATGAGTTTTTCGATCGGCATCTCCGGTACGCATGGCAAGACCACCAGCACGTCAATGGCAGGTTTGGTTCTGGAAGCTGCGGGGCTGGATCCCACCATCATCGTAGGCGGCAAAGTAAAGAACTTCGGCAGCAACAACGTGATGGGCTCGGGTAAATACATAGTAGTGGAAGCTGATGAGTACGATCATTCCTTCCTCTCTCTCACACCCTGCATAGCTGGCATCACCAATGTGGATGAAGACCATCTGGATTGTTATCGCAATCTTGACGATATCAAAGGCGCTTTCATCGAATATGCCAATAAAGTACCCTTCTTTGGCAGTGTGATTGCCTGTCTCGATGATCCGGGAGTGCAAGCTATTTTGCCGCATATCAATAAAAAGATCGTTACCTACGGTCTGTCCCGACAGGCTGACGTGCAAGCCCTGAACATTGTAATGAAAGACTTTAAGACCACGTACGACCTGGCTTACAAGGGCTATAAACTTGGCTCCATCAGCATGCATGTGACTGGAAAACACAACGTACAAAACTCCCTCCTGGCCGCTTCCATCGGGTTGGAATTGGATCTGCCCTTCAAAAGCATCCAGGACGCCATGGCATCCTTTAGTGGAGTATATCGGCGCTTTGAACTCAAAGGTGAAGCTGCCGGCATCACGGTTTATGACGATTACGCTCATCACCCCACTGAGATTATGGCTACTTTAGAAGGATTCAAAGACAGCGTAAACCGACGGATCGTGGCATTGTTTCAGCCCCATCTGTTCTCCCGCACCAGAGACCTCTATGAAAAGTTCGGTAAAGCCTTTTTCAGTTGCGATTGCCTGATCCTGGCCCCGATCTATCCTGCCCGCGAACAACCGATTGCCGGAGTAAACTCAAAGCTGATCGCCGATGTGGCCATCCAAAGCGGACATCATCAGGTTCACACTATCGCCGAGAATGCAGCTATCGTAAAGGATACCATGGCATTACTGGAGCCGGGTGACATCCTGATTACCATCGGCGCTGGTAATATCTGGCAGTATGGCGAAGAAATCCTGGCTGAGCTCAAGAAAAGTGTTGACACAAACAGTAAAGCTAAAAAAAGTAGTAACTTATGAGTTTCGTATTCGTTTCTGCAGATTGGCATCCGGGTACGTAAGCTCATGATTAACAACATGGTAGTGATATGAGAGAGAAGAAGCGTCGCGGTCACAGCAGATATTATCTGTTCTTTGTGCTTTGCCTGATGGCAGTTATTGCCCTCGGGACGGGAGCTGTGTATGCGCTCAGACACCTCAGTATATTCGAGCTCAAAGCCATTAGCATCAGCGGCAATCTTGCCGTGCCTGATTCGCTGATCCTCAAGACTACCGATCACTATCTTGGCACGAATCTCTTTCGCATCTCCAAGTCAGAGCTACGTCGTGATTTACAGAGCATCTCCCGGGTTAAGGATGTGAAGATCCGCAGACATCTTCTCAACAAACTCAGCCTGCAGATATCAGAGCGGGAAGGCCTGCTGTATGTGAAGAGCTTTGAGGGCAACCTCTACCCCATTGATGAAGATGCCATTGTGCTTACCCGCTTTTCCAAAGTGTATCGCGAAGATCTGCCAATATACAGTTCATACTACAAGGATTCTCAGTTTAAACCCGGTGTAAAGCTCACCAAACCTGATCTACTCCGCATAGTCGCGCTGCACCAGCGGGTAAGAACAGAAGCTCCGGACTATTTGAGCTATATCTCAGAATACTATATGATAGACAACACTATAAACATCATTGACGCCAGATATGGCACCCGCATTATTCCCGGTGAAGACAATATGGCCACCCAGCTTCGGCGTTACCAGTTTGTGCAAGACAATGGAAACATCAGCCGCAAGAGCGTGGTTGACCTGCGCTTTGATAACCAGGTGGTGGTAAAGGCAGGTGACAAATGAAATCAAGTATTATTACCGCTTTGGATATCGGTTCTCAAATGGTGCGCAGCATCATCGCCCGGACCATTGAAAACGACAAATTAGAGATTTTGGGTGTCGGACAATGTCCTTCCGAGGGCATCGAAAAGGGCGTGGTGAAAGATATCCAGGCTCTCTCATCCTGTGTGCGGAAATCACTAACAGCAGCAGAAAAAGTTGCAGATTGTGACGCGGAAAACATCTATGCCAACGTAACCGGCGAACACATCCGTACCCAGCTTGGGGATGGGCGCATATCCATCCCCACAGACAGCCCAAACGAACCTGGAGAAATCGCTCTGGAACATGTGGAGCAAGTAATCAACGATGCCAAGAACAGCGTTAAAATCCAGAAGGGTTTTGAACGCCACAAGATCCTGCACGGCATTCCGCACGATTACATTATCGATTCTCAGGACGACATCCGAAATCCGATAAACATGAACGGATTCCATCTCACAGCCAAGGTGCTCACTGTGCTTTGCGAGCTGACTCCGCTGCGCAATTTGGCAAAGTGCATCGAACTGGCAGGATACGACATTGATCCAGACAACTTTGTGCTAAACCACATCGCTCTGTCTCACAGCATTCTCTCTGAGGATGAGCGCCGTTTGGGTGCTGTACTGCTGGACATTGGCGGTGGCACTTGCGACATCAGTATCTACAATCGAGGAGCACTGGAACGCGTATTGGTTGTACCCATGGCGGGGCAGGCGATTACAGAGGACTTGGCCATCGGATTAAAGACCACCATTGCCAATGCAGAATACATCAAAAAACAGTTTGGCAGTGCTGTTGCGAACGATACTGAACAGGGCATTGAGATCGATGTGGAAGGCATCAGCGGCCGTCCCTCGGGGAAAAAGAGCCAGTTCCTGGTGAGCCATGTAATCCATCACCGGGTGGAGGAAATGCTCTCGCTATGCTATAATCGCAGTAAAGACTTTTATACGCCAGAATTGGTGACCGCAGGCATTATCCTCTGCGGCGGCAGTGCAAATCTGGAGAATATCGACAGCGCCATCTGCAATGCCTTCAATATGCAGGTGAAAATCGCCCGTCCCGATCAAAGCAAGCTCAGCGCGTACAATGCCGAACTGGACAATCCCGCGTTTGCCACATCTCTCGGCATCCTGCTTTATGCCATGGGTTTTGAACACGAACCACAGACCAGAAGCTTCAATCTGGGCAGCCTGGGCAATCTGGGCAACAGCAAGTTTGTAGATACATTAAAACGAATAATTAAAGATTTCACATAAGATAGGGGGAATAATGATTGAATTTGACGAAAGACCAGCACAAGTAGGAACCAACATCAAGATCATCGGGGTAGGCGGAGCCGGGGGTAACGCCATTAACACCATGATCATCAATGATCTGGCCGGAGTGGAGTTTATTGCAGCCAATACCGACGCCGGAGATCTCACCAAATCGCATGCCAAGATGAAGCTGCAGTTAGGCAAAAAGCTTACCCGCGGACTTGGAACTGGAGCCAATCCAGATACTGGATCCCGCAGCGCAGAAGAATCCAAGGACGAGATCAAAAGCCATCTCGAAGGCGCGGACATGGTGTTCCTGGCAGCAGGTATGGGTGGAGGCACCGGTACCGGAGCAGCTCCCATCATAGCCAAAATTGCCCGTGAAATGGGTATCCTCACCCTGGGGATCGTATCCAAACCATTCCCCTTTGAAGGGAAGAGAAGATCCGACAACGCTGAAAACGGCATACGCCATCTACGCCAGTATGTGGATACACTCATCGTGATACCAAATGAGAAGCTTTGCGAGATATACGGGAACGCCACGCTGAAAGAAGCTTTCAATCAGGCCGATAACGTGCTATATCAGGCAGCTAAAGCTGTCAGTGACATTATCACTGTAACCGGTTACATGAACGTGGATTTCGCCGACGTCAAATCTGTGATGCAAAATATGGGCTATGCCCTGATGGGAACCGGTGTCGCCGAAGGCGAAAACCGTGCCATAAACGCGGCCCGCGCTGCCATCGACAATCCCTTGCTAAATGATATCAGCCTCGCAGGTTGCCAATCCTTGCTACTCAACATCACCGCTGGCAGCGACATTCTGATGAGTGAATTTGAAGAAGTTTCCAATGTGATCGTAAACGAAACCGGCAAGAATGCCAACATCTTCATGGGGACCATTTTTGATGATACGATGGCGGGAAAGATCTCCGTCACCATCATCGCCACCGGTCTGGGAAAAGAGGAAGAGATGGAACTGCCCCTGGAAGCACCAATACCAGTGCAAAATCGCACGCAAACTATCCCACCCAAAAACCCCAATGACGAGATCACCGAGATTTTTAAACGCCTGAACATTAACGATCCCGCTCTGGATACAGAAAAGAAACAGGCTGCCAACGCTGAAGAACCGACGCGTATTCAACCGCTGCGTACTGATGTTCCCAGCTTTTTAAAAGCTCTGGATTGATATAAACTTACAGCTATTCACTAGATAGGATTCTCCGGTCGTCCCCCCTACCGGGAATCCTTTTTTTTTCTCTAGTTTTCCCGCTACCTCAAGGGAGTAAAAAGGGCTGAGAAAAGCTCCCTCGCCGGGGTGGTGAGCATGAACTCTCCCATCATGAAAACTGGAGTGAGGCAGTTGTTACGCTTTACTTGCTACGTACCACTCTAAAACCGGTATAGCCGTTTTTGGCAAAAGGCTTCAAAAAGTCACGATTGCTGATTCTGAGATCGTGTTTGGAGTGATACCACGATCCGCCGCGAATTACCTTATCAGTGCCGGACTGAGGCCCGGTGTTTTGGTTTGGCACTTTGAAAGTATATGGTGCATACCAGTTCCACACCCATTCATACACATTCCCGCTGAGATCATAGAGCCCCAGTTGATTGGGATTTTTGCTGCCCACATTGTGGGTTTTGGCTCCAGAATTGGCATTGTACCAAGCGATATCCTCCGCCTCTTCAGATCCGCTGTATAGGTGATAGAGTTTGCCCTTGCCTGCTTTTGCCGCCATTTCCCATTCTGCCTCAGTGGGGAGGCGGTAGCCATCTGCTTCAAAATCGCAGACAATTTCACTGCCATACACGTCGTATGCCGGGGTTAGATCGTCCTTAATACTCTTGGCATTACAATAGTCCACCACATCATAGAACGACACATTTTCCACAGGTAGATTATCACCTTTGAACTGAGATGGGTTCTCGCTATACACCATCATCCATTCTTCCTGCGTAACCTCAGTACTGCTAATCAAAAACGAACCCAATCCGATGGTTAGCAGCGGGAATTCGTCATCATCAGCTTCCGGACCAATGTTGCCCATCACAAGAGTATCAGCAGGAATCCTGATCATGGTAAAGGGGCGGTTATCCCTTAACAGCTTTACTTCGGGCATTGGTTCAGTATCTTGCTGCTCTTGGCGCGCGTGTTCAAATCCGGTCTGGGGACGGCTGAGAAAGTATCTGGCCACGAGGAATAACACTATCGTAACACTAATCAACATCAAAACCCGGAAAGACTTCTGCATATCACTGAGATCTTCCTTGGGAGTGCTGTTTGGTGCGTAATTGACCTTCGGTTTGCTTACGGGAGATGGAGCTTTCTCTGCCTTGGGTGTATCGTCCTTTACCTCAGCACGTTGCGGCAGCTCCGTTGAGAACGTGGTATCCTCAGGAGTCTCTGACTGAGTAGGTTTTTCCGGTTCTTTCGTAACAGAGGGAATCTCAGGTTTGGCAGTTTCTTCTGGAGTAAGCAGGGGGATGCTTTCAGCCTCAAAGATACCAGTATCCCCAGGTTGATCAATCGGTTCCGGGAGTTCCACGATATCCGGTTCAATATCCTCTATCTGCTCCGTCTCAGGATTACTGTAAGTGTCACCTTGCGGCTCTTCTGAGTCATCAACCATGATTGTCTGCAGATCAGAATCGTATTGGTCCACAGATAGATCTTCTTCTGGTTCGGGTATTTCCGGACTTTGAGTTACCGCGCACAGATCGGGTTCCGGTTCTTCTGGCTCAGGATAATCTGGTTCGGGTTCCGAAGCCACAGAGATCGTCTCTTCGTCGGTGATGGGCTCATCAGGCTTCTCTTGTGATACCTGCTCTGGAGTAGGTTCAGGCTCGCTTATGGTTTCCTGAGTTTCGTCTGCCTCCTTTGCACTTGCTGCAGCTTGGATCTCTTCCAGCAAGAGTGCTTTAGCTTCAGCATTTTGCGCCAGTTCCTCCAGTTCAAGGTAATCCGTATAGTTCCCTTCCGCGAGCAGCGCTTGAATGAGTACTGCTGGGTTTTTAGGTCTTTCCGTTGGATCCAGCTTCAGACAATCCAGGATCAGCGAATACAGCCAGTCGGGGATCTTCGCTTTATCGGGTTGAATAACAGCCCGGGTAAGGCATTGTTCCTTTTGCTCTTCGGGACTGCTAAAGCTGTCCACCCGCCAGGGGATGTTTCCCGTAAGGATCTGATACACCAGTACAGCCCAGGAATAGAGATCAGAATTGGCGTGGATCAGGCTGCCCCGGTATTCTTCGGCTGGGATATAGAGGATGGGAAAGTGAAACTTAAAGTTACCTTCCGAGTGTTTCCACGCCTTGCGCTCTTTACCAAAACCGATAACCTTTAAGTGATTGACTGGATCTATGATGACATTGTAGGGATTCAGGTTCAAATGGTTCACACCCTGCCTGGCGGCGTGAACCAAGGCTTCGGCAGTGCTTTTTGCCCAGAGTAGGCCAAGCTCGAACGGCACTCCGGAGGGATGATTTAGCAAGAACTGTCCCAAGGAAATGCCATCGGCATACTCAGCAATCAGATAGTTCTGTCCTGCATCTTCAAAGCAGTTACTCACACGCCGAATATGGGGACTGTGCAGCTTCATCCCAGCCAGTGCCTCTTGTTTTAAGCTGGCATTCAGGATCGGATCATGCAAGGCTGAGCCGGTTGTTGTTTTAATCACCACTCTGCTGCCATCGCCAAAGGCCTCTGCCTTGTAGATGACAAAACGTCTGGATTCCTGGATAGTCTCGGTGATGCGGAAGGAGCTTATGTTTGGCGTGTCGGACATACTTTATCTTTCCTGATGGATGCTCTTGCCTTTCTTCAGCACCTGGCTGATGTAGGATGAGCCCAGATGGTAGGGGATGAAATTGATCCCAGGGATGTCCCAGATGATGAGATCAGCCTGCTTTCCTGGTTCCAGTGAACCGCAGATATCGCCCCGGTCAAGGGCATACGCGGCATTGATGGTTGCTGCAGCCAGGGCTTCAGTGGGGCTAAAACCCATTTGCAGACAGGCCAGGCTCATGGTAAAAGGCATACTGTCACAATTGCAACTGCCTGGATTGTAATCGCTGGCGATGGCCACAGGCAACCCTTGATCTATCATGTAGCGACCTCTGGCATACCGGGCTGCGCGAAGCGAAAACAGAGTCGCGGGCAACAGTACCGGGATCACGCCAGCTTCTTTCATAGCCATGATACCTTCGTCAGACGCCGCTCCCAAATGATCCGCTGAGATGCATTTCATTTCCGCAGCCAGTTCTGCTCCCCCAATGGCTTCAATCTCATCGGCGTGCATTTTCAGCTTCAGCCCGTGATCTTTGGCACAGGACAGCACCCTTCGGGAATCATCGATGCTGTAAACATGAGCCTCGGTAAAGATATCGCAAAACTCTGCTATGGCTTGCTTCGCCACGGCCGGAATCATCTCAGTTTCCAGAATCCTTAAGTAAGCTTCATGATCGTTTTTATACTCCGCGGGGTATTCATGCGCGCCCATAAAGGTTGCTACGATATCGATATCCAGGCTGTCTTTCAGCTTCTGGATCACTCTTAGCTGCTTCAATTCGCTTTCTGTGCTCAGTCCGTATCCGCTCTTTGCTTCCAGGGTAGTGGTCCCCAGAGTGATCATCTTGCTTATCCGTTTCTGCGCGAGGGCAAATAGCTCATCTTCAGAGGCATCGCGGGTGGAAGCAATACTGCTGCGGATCCCGCCTCCTGCGAGAGCAATTTCCACATAACTCTTGCCAGCCAGACGCATGGCAAATTCATCTTCTCTGGTATGGACAAAGACCGGATGAGTGTGACTATCCACGAAACCGGGAGTAATAAGCTTTTCCGAGGCATCGATCTCCCTCCCGGCTTGAAATGTCTTCCTGATCTCGCTACTCGAACCCAAAGCTACGATCAAACCGTCCTTGATGGCAAGCGCGCCGTCTTTGATGATCCCTGCGTCATTCATTGCGGATCCTGTTTTCGGTCTACCGTCACTCTTCAGGGTTGCTATTTCCCGGGCGTTGTATATGATCAAATCTACTTGCATTGCACTCTTCTCCTCTACCTTGTCCGCATTGTTTTTTCCCAAAGCTTTTCGTCAAGATCAAAAAAAAGAGCCGGGGTAAGCGGCTCTTTACTATCAATATCAGTTTAGATTTATGCTTGATTCTCGTCTTCTTCGGCGCTCAGCATATCAGGATCTTCAGAGCTGAAGATATCGTCGAAAACGGCAGCAACGGCGTTGAACTCGTCATCATCCTCGATGATGCTGAGTTCCACCGATTCATCTACCTCTTCAAAGCGCAGAATGTCGTATTCAGCGGTTCCAAGTTCAGCCAGAGCGATGTAATTCTTCCCTTCGTGATTGATGATCTGCAGCACTTCAAAATCTTTCTGGCTGCCATCTTCCATATCCAGGGTTATGATGTTTTGTTCGTGTTCACCGCAAGCGCAGTCATCGCCTTCGCAATCGCACTCGTGTCCATCGTGTATGAGTTCATTATCTTTGTCTATCATTGTAATCTCCCCATTTTTTTCGCCAGTCTTTTTACATAGGCAAATCTGGCAAGGGAAAAAAGCGAAAACTATTGACAAAAGCATGCGACCCCCTGATGGTGCGACAAAGAAAATAAATCTATAACACCCTGGAGGTTATATGACTTACCGCGTTCTCGCGATCAATCCCGGTTCCACATCCACAAAAATTGCCGTCTATGACGATCTGAATCCCTTGTTTGAAAAGACCTTGCGTCATGATCCGGCAGAATTGGACAAGTATGGCGGCATCATCGAGCAATACGATTTTCGTAAAGGATTGGTGATGGAAGCCATGCGGGAAAACAATGTGGATCCCGCCACGCTACATGGCGTTGTTGGCCGGGGTGGCCTGGTACGTCCTGTTTCCGGTGGTACGATGAAGATCAGTGATGCCATGCTTCGCGATCTCAAGGATCCGTCGCTGTGGGGAAGAATCCATGCCTCCAATCTGGGAGCCTTCATTGCCAATGCCATTTCAGCAGAGCTGAGGATACCCGGATTCATCGTGGATCCCGTGGTGGTGGATGAGTTTGACGATATCGCTCGCATTTCAGGAATTCCAGAGATTGAACGCAAGAGCTTGATGCACGCGCTGAACATCCGTTATATCAGCCGTCTGGTCGCCTCAGAAACCGGCAAAAAGCATGCTGATGCAAATCAGATCGGCGTGCATATGGGTGGCGGTATTTCAGTGGCAGCCATCCGCAACGGCCGTGTGGTTGATGTAAACAACGCCCTGTTGGGCATGGGACCCTTCTCTCCGCAAAGAGCAGGCGCACTGCCCATCGGCGACTTGATCGACATGGCATACAGCGGAAAATACACCAAGAAGGAACTTACCACATACCTCACCAAGACTGCGGGATTGATGGCATATCTGGGCACCGACAGCGGCATTGAAGTGAATGACCGCATCCAGAAAGGTGATAAGAAGGCCGAATTGATCCTGAAGGCAATGTGCTATCAGGTAGCCAAAGAGATTGGCGCTTCTGCCGCAGTGCTAAACGGCAAAGTGGATGCCATCTTCCTCTCGGGTGGATTGGTTTACAATCAATTGATCGTAGATGAACTCACAGCCAGAGTTGGCTTTATCGCCCCCATCCATCTCTACCCCGGAGAAAAGGAAATGGAAGCCTTGTCCCAAGGCGGCATCAGAGTACTTAGCGGTGTAGAAGCAGCCATGGAATATCCCTATCAATAATGCTTTACCATTCTAATCGGAGCGTATGCCGCATGCGCTCCGGTTCTTTTCCCTTCCTGAAAAAAGCCCTCCTCCCGCTTTTGCTGTTTGGTCTATGCTGTCTTTTTGCCGACAACTGGACGGTACTGGTGTACATGGCGGCGGATAACAACCTGGCCCAAAGCGGCAAACAAAATCTGAACGAGATGGAATCTGCCACGCAACCCGAGGGCTTGAACCTCGTTGTCCAGGCTGATTTCCCCGGGGAACGCACCAAGCGCTACCTGATTGAACAGGATAGTGACCCTGATAACATAACATCCGATGTAGTAAAGAACATGGACAATACTGACAGCGGCGATCCCAATACTCTGCGGGATTTCGTCATCTGGGGCAGAAAGCGCTATCCCGCTGAGCGTTACATGCTGGTAATCTGGGCGCATGGCGATAGCTGGTACAAAGGGAATAAATGGATTTCTCCCGATGATGAAACCTCAAATCTGATCGGTGTAGCCAATGGTGAACTGAAGTCTGCCCTCGCCGGGACCGGAAAATGGGATATCCTGCTCTTTGATGCCTGTAGCATGCAAGGCGTGGAGATTATCACGGAAATGCAGGATCTGACAGACTACGTGGTTGCTTCAGCCGATCTGGTACCTGCCACAGGTTTCCCCTACGCGCAGATCATCCCCCTTTTGCACCTTTCCCCCAGTAGCGTTGCAGAACAAATCCCGGAGCTTTATCAACAGAGCTATCTGCCTGGCGGAGTCAATAATCCCTCAAATCAATACCTTACCACCACCTGTTCCGCTATCTCCACTGCCGGATTCAGCGCGTTTGTAGAGCATTGGAAGAGCTTTTGCGCTACTCTGCGTAGTTACTCATTCGAACTGGCAGTTATACGCGCCGATCTCTTTGAAATGAATACCGGTTATGCTGACGTGGACTTGAGGCAACTGCTGGTAAGATTGTCCGCCATCGGCATACCCAGAGCCACAGCTCTGTTGGATGAGTGGAATAACCTGATCCTGGCATCCGCCTTCACCCTGCCCTATCCCAAGACCGACATTGGCACCGCCGCTATCTGGTTCCCCGATTCCAGGTATAACTACAATGCTGCATGGCAACACTATATGAAGCTGGATTTCAGCCGCACCGGCTGGCTGGGCGTAGTAAACCTCAGCCTGGGTGGTCCCTATACTGCGCCTGAAACTCCGGGACTGATCAGTGCCAACATCATTTTCGATCGCCTCCTCCTGGATATTGCCGCCCCGTTAAGCCCAGATTCATTGCACTATCAAATCACGATCAACGACGATGAATACACCATCTCCCCTACCGCCTACTCTCCGCAATTCCAGTTTACTGCCTTTGTGGAGCAATCGGGTTCCTGGTCGGTAACTGCTATCGATCAGAATGGCCAGAGATCAGACTCACTACAGGGATCGTTCACATTATCCGAAGAGAGCGATCATTCTGTGCTTGCATATCCCAATCCGCTGAAAGTTCCCTTTACGGGAAGATTGACCTGGAAACAGCCATCAGAATCAGTAAATCGCTTATCTGTAAGCGTCTTCAATCTCCGCGGACAAAAAGTGGCAGAACGCATATTCGATGCAGATATTCCCCAGGGAGAGCTGTATCTGCACGACATTGAGGGTTTTAGCGAGCTGAAGAGAGGAATCTACTTTATCCGCTTGCGGTTAGGGAAGCGTGACTTACAGTGCAAACTTACTATCTTGTGAAGATTCAGGCTCTTATGGCTTATGTGGACAAGCTGTGGATAAGTCTCATGGCATTTTGTGGATAAGTATTTATGATATTGCAAGTTAATCACTTAGCTTTAAGCTCTTATCCACACTCCACTGTGGATAAGTATATATCAAACTGAATAACAAGGAGCTATGCATGCTGGAAAACAGAGCACTATCTAAGGCTAAAATATCAGAACTATCAAAGTTACATCAGAAAAAGCATAGACAGCAGAGACAAGTGCTTGTTTTGGAAGGGCAAAGGCTGCTGCATCAATTGGCAGATTATGGTGTGCATCCCCTCGAGCTGTACTATGCTGAGGGTAGCCAATGTTCAATCCCACCAGGGATCCCCGTCTACCAGATTCGGGAAGCAGAACTGAAGAAAATCTGCGATAGCGAGCATCCCGCGGGTATTGCTGGTTTGTATCCCCTCCCCCATGAACGTAGAAGGGACTTCCACTCTGCCCTCTACCTTGATGGTATCGCAGATCCCGGAAACCTGGGCACCATCTTCCGCCTGGCGGCAGCTTTTGGCATCGCTCAGCTATTCCTGAGCCCACAGTGCTGTGATATTGGCAATCCCAAGCTGGTGCGAGCATCGTTGGGCGCTGTGTATCATGTTGCCTTTCAAACTGTTACTCATAAAGATTTATTGGCCATGCAGCAAGATATGCGGTTTCTGGATATGGATGGTACACAGAAACTTGGGGATATACAGATTACGACATCGCCCTGCATCTACGTGCTGGGCAGCGAAGCGCATGGCGTAAGTCCAGAACTAAAGCGCCATATTGATAAAAGTGTGAGCATCGAGATGGTACCCGGGATGGAATCCCTGAACGTAGCTGTAGCAGCCGGGATCTTGTGCTATCAGATCTATAAGTCATCCGGAGTATGATTCGTAAAATCCACTGAATTGCCCTTTTGGTATCAAGTGTCCATTCCTGCCGCCCTCGCTATTCTAACCATCTTGCCACCCTCCTGCGTACCACGTAAGAGGAATCCGGGAGAGTGGCAAGTGACCAGGAATCCAGACTTAGCTGTGCTGGAAAGAATAGGGGCAATGCGGGAAAAGGCTCAGCCTTTACCGGATTGGGCTAAAACGAAGCGTGCGTTTCCAGACACGGAAGATAGGGCATCATCCGGGAGGATGATGGCAGAATCTCCCCGCTGCAGGGGCAAAGTATCAATGTCTGTCCTCAAGAGCATGGAACCTTCAAGGCACAGGATTATCGCGGGTTTACACTCTGGATCCAGGTGCATTTCTCCCTGCACCCAAGCGCTGGAGAGCTGAAAATCGGTCACAGGAGTTGGATAGGTGTGCAGGGCATTGGGAATGTCCGGGACGCGGATGATCGCGGGAATGTATGACTCCAGCCGGACCGTAGCCAGCAGTTCTTGCTTATCCACATGCTTGGGAGTAAGTCCCGCGCGTAGCACATTGTCGCTGGCAGCCATGATTTCCACTCCGGCACCATGCAGATAGGCATGAGGAACGCCCGCAGCCAGATAGATGGCTTCGGAGGGCCGCAGATGGATGAGATTCATGATGCAGGGGGCGATCACAAAAGGATCGTTAGGATAGTAATGCAAGAGAGATCTGACGGAGCTGAGTTCATCGCCAAACTCCCGGGTGCCCTCCAGCAAGAGGAGATGCTGATTCAATTCTGGTTTGGCTCCTGCCAGGATTTCCTCAAAGAGGGCATGGAATGAATCATGATCCTGGTTCTGGCAAAACTTTGCCGCGTTCACATAAAAGGGGCTGATCTTGAAGGCGGAGAATATCGCGGCAATCTGGCGGTAATCCCTGATACCGCAGAGCGCGTCAAAAGGAGTAAGGGCGAGGATCAGCTCAGGTTTGTGATTGGCGTCTTTGTAGCTACGCATGGGATCATTCAGAGCAATCCCGCGGGCGTTTTCAGCAGCAAAGCCGCGAACGGCCTGTGCTAAATTGGGATGAACCTGGATGGAGAGAGGTTCTGAAGCTGCCAACACCTTCAGGAGATAGGACAACGCAGGCTTGTCACCATCATGGCAGCTACCCAGCCATTTCTTGGGATCGGCTGCGATCAGCGCGTCCAAAGGCTGGCCATCAATCGTGGACGGCGCCTGGGGATGAGCTCCCATCCACATTTCGGCAATAATCTCCGGCTCGCTTAGGCTAAGCAGATTCTGGATGAAGCTGCGCGAGCCCCAGGCATAGGTTTGCAGGGACGCTTTGAGAATGTGCATAATTCCCCCTAAAACTGGAAGTAGATGAAGGGTTGGATATCCGCGCTGCGCGCCTGGAAGAGGATCCAGATCACCAAAGCCAGTAAGCTGGATTGCACAAACACGGGCATCTTGCGTAATATTGAGCCAAAATGCCGTTCCCAGCTATCGGGCTGCCAATGCGCCAAGTATCCCAGGGCAATCAGGACGGCCGGAACGCTGTACTTGCTGATCCAGTTCCAGAATAACCCGCCATTGAAGGCTGTAAAGATGCGTTCAATCATCAGCCAGGAATTGGCAAACGACGGGCTGCGGAAGAATATCCAGGTAAAGCAGACGAAGTGAAAGGTTACCAGGATTCCCAATGCCCGCATGGCTTTGTGCTGAGTAAACTTCAGCCTGAGCCAGAACTTGTCGAAGACCAGAGCTATGCCATGTAACCCGCCCCAAAAGACGAAGTTCCAGCTGGCACCATGCCACAAACCGCCCAGCAGCATCGTGATCATAAGATTTAAGTGTTGACGGGACTTACCTTTGCGGTTTCCGCCCAGAGGGATGTAGAGATAGTCGCGCAGCCAGGTGGAGAGAGATATGTGCCAGCGACGCCAGAAATCCGTGACACTATAGGCTTTGTAGGGACTCATGAAGTTGATGGGCAGATCGAAACCAAGCAGAGCCGCCAGGCCAATGGCGATATCCGAATAGCCGCTGAAATCACAGTATATCTGCAGGGCATAAGCATATACGCCCAAAAGGTTTTCCAGCCCCGAGAAGAGTGCAGGATTCTCAAAGACCCGATCCACGAAGTTTATGGAGAGATAGTCCGCGATCACGCCTTTCTTGAGCAATCCCGCAAAGATCAACACCAGGGAACGAGCTACAATATCCCTGTCCAAATGCAGTTTCTGATTGATCTGAGGAATAAAGTAACTGGCTCGTACGATAGGTCCAGCCACAAGCTGTGGGAAGAAAGAAACGAAGAAGGCAAAATCCTTGAAGCTACTGATGGGCTCAAACTTCCGGTAGTAAAGATCCAGAGTGTAGCTCCAGGTCTGGAAGGTGAAAAAACTGATCCCGATGGGTAAGAATACATCGAGATTGGCGATGCCAGCGCCACTGATCTGATTGATGCTATCGATGATGAAATTGGTATATTTAAAGTAGCCCAAAGTCCCCAGATTCCAAAGCAAACTAAGTAATAGCCAGGCTCTGCGGCCTCCCCGCGATTGACATCTATACAGCTTTGCCCCGATGAAGAAATTGATCAGGGCGGTAAGGATAAGCAGGATTACGAAACTGCCACCGGTCTTGTAATAGAAATACAGTGAAGCCAACAGCAGATACCAGGTTCGCAGATTGATCCGGTTTACTACGAAGGGATAGAATAACAAGACCAGAATGAAGAAAAAGAGAAAGTAGCTACTATTGAAAAGCAGGGGATTCTGAGGATTGTAGGCCAGAAGACCAATCAATTTATCCACTAGCGCACTCACTTGATCTCCCTTACTTCGCTGTAACTTTTGTAACCTTTGATGATGGCTTGATACATCAGATGTCCCTGCAACATATATCCTTTTGGGGTATAATGCAATAGATCAGAGGCAGCCATTTTATGCCCGCGCCATTTGGTGACGCTGCCTTTGCCTCCCATCACTTCCGAGAGATCCCACCAGGCGTGACCTTTCTGTGAGGCGTAGTCGGTGATTTCTTCCGCCAACCTGGCAAGATCAGCATTTTGCTTGCCGCGTTTGTATGAATCTGGAGGCAAGGTAAACAGGATCGCACTCTGGGGATTGGCGGCCTCCATTTTGGTCATAAAGCTCCGGATATTGGCTCTGGCAACCTCAGCCCGGTACTGACCCTGGGCATCGTTTGTGCCCAAAGAAACGATGATCAGATCAGGCTGCAAAATAGCTATTTGCCGGAACATCTCGTCCTGTGCGGCCAGAGTGTAAAATCCCGCGCCATTGATGCCCATGGAATGGTACAAAAGCCCCCCGCTGCTACGTTCCAGCGAGATCCCATATAGAGTGTGAAAGCCATCACCAGTATTGACCTCGCACGAGTTTGTATAGTCTTCCAGCTTTAGCACATGAGCAGTGTATTTACCGTTGTATTCCACCCGATGCCGCAACGACCAGGGATTATCCTTTGGCGTTAGCATGGAGAGGCTATCCCCATACAAAGTCACCTGATCAAAACGGCAGTCGATACTAAAGAAATTATTGGTCTGAATGCCAAGTTGATTGCCTCCCCCCAGGGCAAGGCTGAAACCACTGAGACTGGGCTCCTTATCCGCTCGCTGACTGCTACCACTGAGAGTAATGCGATAATCGTCCGGCTGATTGGTCCTAAGTGCCTTGAGAGGAAAAATCAATCCGCGTCCGGCATTCCCATAGTACTTCTGCATGGCCGAGCGGGCAGTGCCGCTCAAATACCCGCTTTGAATATGGGAATCGCCAATTTGGTAGATCACTACTTTGTCACGCTTGGCGTTGCGAAGTTCCAAAAGCTTCAGGTAAAATGCCTGCAAGCCACCTTGATCGTTCTGCAGTTTATTCTTATTGGCATGGATAAACTTGTAGCTTTTCAGATAGTTGTCGCTATCCAGGAGCAGATAATAGCTCTGAATGAATTCTTCCAAAGTGTCCAGATCCTGGGGGTAGTCCTCTTCAAAGAGCAATTGTGGAATGTCTTCAGCTTCGCTGCCCGATAAGGATAAAGTGAGCAATAGAGATGCACAAAATACCAGGATTATCAGGAACTTGCGATATGTCACTGATCCCCCGTGATAAACTTCAGCAGCATCCCGGCCACATAATCAGCACCGCGACGGTTGAAATGAGTGTAATCGCTGCTGGCCAAAGGAGGTTTTTGGCTTACCAAACCGATCATGGAGTTATGCCCCCCCATGGCTTCATAGAGATTGAAAAAGGCACAATCTGTTTCCTTGGCCAACTCCGCCTGGGTCTTCACTAAATGGGGGATGTCGGGTGAAGTGTGATAACCCGTGGCGTCCCTGATGCTACGGTCATGAGCGCTGACAATCAGGATTGGAACTCCCGGGAGAGCTTTCTTGATGTGTTCGATGGTACGCTTCATTGCACTCTTATAATTGGAATAGTCTCTCACCGCGGGGTTGGAAACGTTCTCGCCATATTGCAAAACCACCAGATCATAAGCCAAATGACGTTGAAAACCCTTTAGAACGTCTTCATGGATGCGGCTGAAATACATGCCGGAATAACCGCGAATGGGATAGTTATCCACATGCACGCCCGATTCTGAATCAAAAGACATTCCATAGACGTGGATGGGATCATGGCGGGAGAACTGCAGCTTGATGCTCTTTACGGGACTTACTGGACTTAGATCCAGCATTTGCACTGGTTCACCACTACTGAGATAGAAACTCTGCATAGGAGCGGAATCGTAGGATACCGACACTTCAGCATTTTCCGGGGCGTGACTGTAGAAAAGCCGGATCTGCCGGAAATCAGCAGCGCCACCGTTTACAGCGGCAGCTTTGTATTCCACCCAAGGATCGTAATCCACATAGATCCGTTGGGTCTTTGGCTCTTCTGGCTTGGGTATATCTGCCGCTGCCAGGGCCAGAGTATCTGAAGTAACGGCAATGGTATCAGGCTGTTCCACCGCACGTTGCGCTGTGTAATAGGAACGGGGGATAAATGTGTAGCCCGTGATCCCCAGGGACATATCCTTACGTGCAGAGCTCATGAAGGAAATGCTCTCCCAGTTTTTGGAAAAGCTATGGCGGATGGTTTGACGGAAACCCGCCACAATGGATGTGATGGGTACCATCCCCACCCCGGAACCGCCGTAAACGCTCTGAAAGCTGTGTCTCAGCGGCGCAGTGATCAGATCACCCTCGATAGTGGAATCGCTGTAATAGGCTACTCGCAGGTTCTTCTTGCGCCCGGGTTTGGTACTACTAACCAGAGGCTGCTGTCCGGAGAGTGGCTGCAGCATGGCCAGATTTTTGGTAAATGGATCCAGAGCGCTGGGTATGTGCTCGATCAGACCAGTGTCAACCGATACACTGTCCCCAGCCGCGTTGTGAGATAACAGGGCAGAAAACCAGGGCATTTTCTTGATGGGAAAGAAGCTATTGTCCCAAGCCGGGATCAAAAGCGCTATGATGCCTGTGATGACAGCCGCCAGGCCGATAATCAATAGGGGACGCAAGAAATTTCTGTTCATAACTCCTGATTCACTATAGTGCTGTAATCATAATTCTTTGGCGGACAATACAGTATCACCACCATTTTGTTCGCGGAGGCTACATAATCCCAGCCCCATGCTTCTGTCAATCACAAAACGAAGAACCCCGGCTTTGGCCAGCCGGGGTTTTTCTTCTCTATTACAGAGTCGGCTTATTTCATCAGTAACATTTTACGGCTTATCCTGGTATCATTGCTCTGGGCAGTATAGAAATAAACGCCGCTGGCTACGCTACGACCGGAATCATCGGTACCGTTCCAGGAGAAAGAGTGATCTCCCTTTGCCAATTCACCGCGGAACAGCTCTTTTACCAGCTGTCCTTTGGCATTATAGATCTTGAGCTGTAAGTCCGATTTCTGGGGCAGGCTTAATGCGATGTTGGTATGGGGATTGAAGGGATTCGGATAGTTCTGCTTCAAACTTAATCCCGCCATCGGACTGCCGTGGGGATCATCATTGGATAAAGTCTCATTGTTGACCTTCTGGGCATATAAGCCAAGGATTTCAGTTTTTCCGCTGCTGATACCATCTGCCCAAATCAGATAGGCAACATCATTCAGAACCACGGCTTTAGGTTCGTATTGACCTTTGGATGCAGCGGTAACGATCTGTCCCCCACCGCCGTAAACTCTGCTGCCGTTAGCATTCAGATAATCGTAGTATATATCGCTTTCTATCGCCAGATACTCAGTCCAGGCCAGTATCATACCGTTACCTTCAAAGGCTGCCAGAGTCGGGTGGCTTTGGGTGGTGTCTTTTTCCACCACCATATAGCCCAGATCCCCCCACAAAGGCTGTCCTGGGAAGGAATACTTATGTGCGCCAATATCGTGCATGCCATTGATGTTTTCACACCATGCAAAGGAAATGCCGTTTCTGGAAACAGCGATGGATGGTAACTCCTGTTCGCGGCTACGATCGGCGAGATTCACCCCGGTATCTGCCCACAGACGTTCGCCATCCCGGGAGATATGCTGACCGAAGAAATTGAAGATATAGTCATCCCGCAAATCCTTCCACATCACGAAAATACCATTTGGGGTGCGTTCAGCCACAGGAAGCAATTGTTGATTCCAGGCGGTGAGGTTGGTGGTCTGCAGACCCATGTCTTCCCAGCCCGCAGGAGTAGTGCCGTCAGGAGCCATTCTCTTCGCCCAAATAGTGCTGGCTCCGCTAGGATGAGAGCGATCCCACACGTACATGTCGTCGACCAGGCTTCTTAGTACGCATTCATTGTTCTGCTCGTCGTCCGGCAACCAGGAAACCATCACTCCGTCTTCACCCCAGAGCTTGTTGTTATTCTGGATGCGTTGACCATAAACATGGTAATAATAGTTGGAGTTATACTGATCCCATGTGGACCAGCCAACATAGAAGGAATCGTTGAACCAGCTGATACGGGGTTCTTTTTGGCTCAGTGGTACGTTCGCGGTCATCTTCATTCCGTTGTCGCCCCACAGTCTTTCACCGGTAGGACTGATCAATTGGGCATAGATATTGGGGTCGCCCTCGCGTCCATCCACCCATACCACGGCAAAGTGACCATCGGGGGTGACTACCGCGTGCGGATTTTCCTGAGTTCCACCACCCTGAAGAGTGAGAGGAACACCGTTTTCAGCAAACATCATTGTACCATCTTGATTCATCACCTGGAAGAATATTCGATAGCCATCGTTTGCATAGCGAGTATCCTGCCAAACAATTACCAGATCATTAGAGCGAGGCAGAATCTGATACTGGCCTTTGGGAGTATCTCCACTGAGACCCCAAAAAACCTGAGCTCCGTTCTCGGCAAGCTGAGGCTGACCTGCAGCGTTGATAACCTGGTAATAGATTCCGACGCTGCCATTTCTCAGATCCATCCAGTTAATAAATACATTGCCGTCAGCCACCTTGACGAGGCTGCCATTTTGTTCAAACGGCATACTGCAGATCGATCTGCCTCCTGCGGTCCATTGTGCCTGACCGGCGGAGTTTAGGTGCTGAGCGTAAATGTCATCATTGGGAGTATTGCCATTGCGCAGATCGTCCCATACGATATAGACTCCGCCGTTCCCGTCCGAATCCATACGTTGTCCGCTCTGAGCAAACTCTCCTGCTGCCACGGAGATACCGTCAGCGCCCCACAGTTTACTGCCATCAGCGGCGAGCTTTTGGGCATACAGATCGCCATTGTCATGATCCACGCGTTTATCTTCCCACGCGATCACAACGGCATTATCTGATGTCGCTTGAATCCTGGGATTATCCTGCTGATATGGAGTGGAGGCATCCTGATCGCCATACACTATGAAGGGATTGCTCCACAGCATATTGCCTGCAATGTTCACTTTCTGAGCGTAGATATCCATGTCCCCGCTACGTTGATCCGTCCAAGTGTAAACAAATTCACCTCCGGTCATGGCGGCAAGGCGAACTCCTGATTGACTGCCGGGAGTGATTGCCAGCGGCATCGCTTCGGTCCAGGTCATAACGCCATTTCCGTCAAAACGTTTGGCATAAACATCAGCTTCGCCTACGTAGGTATAAGTATAGCCCATGATCATGCCACCCTGACCGTCAGGAAGCATGGTGTTTTGCACTTCATCACCGGGGCCATCGGCCACTGGAATACCATTGAGGGTCCAGAGTGGATCTCCGCTGGAGGAAAGTCTTTGCGCATAGAGATCTTTGCTGGGATTACGGCTGTCTCCCCAAATGATGAAAGCTCCGCCATTGTCGTCAGCTTCCATATTTAGCCCCAATTGCATACTGGGAATGGCGCAAACCGGTTTACCGCCCTGCTGCCAGAGCAGTTCGCCGTTGTTGTTCAATTTTTGAGCGTAAACATTACCATCGAGGTCGTCAGAAAAGTCGATCCAGGCGATGATGTAGTTATTGTCCGAAGTACGAGTGATCACAGGATCTTCCTGACGATCAGGTTTACCGTCCACGAGTACCGGACTTCCCCATACCATGTTGCCATTGGCATCCACTTTTTGAGCCCATAGATCGCGCTCTCCAAGCTTGGTATCGCTCCATACGTAGATGGCACCGCCATCGTTGGTTTCGGTTCCCGTACGGAACCATTCAATATTCACACCCTGTCTGACCGCGATGGGTTCAGGCCATTGTAGAGCCGCAGGTAACAAAGCCACTATCATGAGCAGCAAGATTGCAAGGCTTATGTGTTTCACAGACATCTCCTTGTATTTCATACATTTATATCAAGATCGGTTTGAGATCAAACCTGAGCGCACAGCGCTTATGCCCTAAGATGCAAGAAGGATTCCAAAACTCGATTGGATTCCCCTTTCAAGCTCCCGATCAAGTGATTATCAAGCCCAAATTAAGCCTTAACTATAAAGGCTTGATAAAGGTTAGATAATGATGTGACAAACGCCGTCAAAGGAGCACAGTACAAGCCTCATAGGCTCCTTTTGCTGATCTGTGCTGGGGCAAAGGGCAGTTCCAGGCATGACAAGCTAATCAGGCCTTACTGCATTCTGAATGATACTTCACCAATCCCTTCACTAGTACTTCTTTGAGGCAAAAATCCTCGCTGAGAAAGCATAACTGGCTGAGGCTCTCTGCCCCTATCGCAAATCCAGATGGAGGAGCGAAGAATAGCAAATCTGCCTGACAGCCTGGTGATAACGAGCCAATCTTCCCCTCCAAACCTAGGATTTGTGCGTTCGCGCCAGTGATACGCCAGAGCATTTCCTCCGGTAAAATCGGATGTTGGCTCTGACGGAAATTCATCTGTTTGGCATGATAGAGCATATTCAAGGTAGTACCAGCTCCCACATCACTCCCCAGGCCGAAGGGGATTCCTGCGGCGCTGATCCTCTGCAGGGGATACTCCCCGCTCTTCAGATAGAAGTTCGAATCGGGACAATGAGCTATGGCAGAACCACTGTCTTTGATCAAGGCCAATTCCGCATCGTTCAGGTGTATGGCGTGTCCCAAAATGGTGCGTGGACCGAGGATGCCATATTCCTGATATACCGCGGTGTAAGAAGCTTTACCAAAGATGTCCTTTACCCATCGTATCTCATCGGGATTTTCCGATAAATGGGTCTGGATGAAAGCCTCATGCGTGCGGGCATAAGAACCCACTTCCCGCATCAGGATCTGGGAGCAAGTGGGCGCGAAGCGCGGCGTAAAGATGTAACCCAGCATATCATCGGAGTGCAATTCACACAATTCAAAGCTGTTCTTTAGGGCATAATCGGTGCTTTGCTGCAGACCCTCAGGACTATTCATATCCATCATGGTCATCCCGATCTTTGCCTGCACTCCCATCTCGCGAGCCACTGCGAAGGCTATATCGGCAGCCTCACGGTATGGAGCGGTGTATTGGACAGAATAGGTGGTTCCTCTCCGCCACAGGGCAGCAAAGAAATCACGGCTGAGCTGGCAGGCATACTCCGGATCGCGGGATTTCTCTTCTTCAGGGAAGACGGTATGGTTCAGCCAGGGTAACAGTGCAGGCCGATAAATCCCCCGAATGCGGTATTGCGAGAGATGCACATGCAGATCGATGAAGCCGGGAAGGCAGATGGTGCCCCGATAGTCCTCCCAATCACCCTGATAATCGTGAAATGGTGTGAGAGCCGTGATATAGCCATCCTTGGTAGAGATCACCGCATCGGGTATAAAGACCGTTTCGGTAGCGCTGATGGGGTTAAATGCTGCGCAGCGGATGTTTCTCAGGGCTGGGGCTGCCATAACTGATACCCAAATTTATTGGCCTCGCCCAGTCCAAAATGCAGTTCCGGGGCGTTTTGCGTGGTAGTCCCCTTGGCGGAGGACAGTTCTCTGATCAGGACTTGCCGTTTGCCTCTGGTGCCTTCTTTCCAGAGCATGACTCTGCTACCGAAAGCGGGGCTGTTTGGATGATCCGGCATATCGGCAGCATAGTAAACTAAATCCACTTCACCGCTTTTGCGAATGGGCTTTAGAGTAATGGATCGATTCCTGGTGTTGGTTACATTGGCCAGGATCTTGCTGCCGCTGCCACTACCCACCACCAGGTCGAGCTTGCCATCGCGATTGAGATCGCCTGTGGCACAAGACCAGCCGTTGTAAACCCTGGCCCCGGCAAGGAAGGTGATGTCCGTAAAGGTGTTATCTCCATTGTTGCGATACAGGTAGCTGCGTTCATTCTCGTAAACAGAAGTGATGTAGAGGTCCAGATCCCCGTCGTTATCCGCATCAAAGAAGAGAGGTTCACTGTGCAATTCGTCATAAGTGATCCCGGCATCTTTCGTGATATCTGTGAATAGCCAGTAATACAGAGTATCTGCGCCTACCACCCTACTGCGCAAGCCATCGTTTCTCAGCAGTTGACTGACGTCTGAGATTTCGATGAAACGGGGATGCGCCAGATTGGCTATAAACAGATCCAGATCTCCATCATTGTCGATATCACCCCAGTCTGCACCGATACTGTGTCCGTAATAACCGTCCTTGTACTTCCCGGTCACCCCGTACAATGCGGCGACATCTACAAACAGGCTGTCGGTCTGCTTGAAGAGGAAGTTTCGGTTTAGCCGGTAATTGGTTACCAGGATTTCCTGGGCTCCGTCATTGTCAAAATCAGCAGGAGCCACACCACGTCCCGCCAGGCCGGGTTCGGTGGCATAAACAGGCTCCAGAAAACCTCGCCTGGAACTCTGATCTGTGAAGTAGCCGCCATCATTATGAAAGAAATTGTCGGGATACCCACTGCGCTGTTGCCAGGTCTCATAATTTGCCAGATACAGTGAGGGATAACCCTTGCCATCGATATCGATAAAAGCTGCCCCTTCGGTGGGATAGCCATTGTCGATCTCGCCGGCGCGTTCATTGACCTTCACAAATTGCCCTTCACCCTGGGCTTTGAGCAAGGCCTCACCATTACCATCGGCATCGTGAGATATACTCATGATATCCAGTTTGCCATCCAGGTTAAAATCTGCCCACAAGCCGCCGTTTGAATTGAGCGCAGCTACAGCGCCGCTGTCACTCAGGGCTTTGAAATACATATCGCCTTCATTGTGATAGATGTGATTGCCATTATACAACAGATCAAGCAAGCCATCATTGTCATAATCAGCTATGGCGACTCTGCTGTAAGGGAGATCGGGGCCGTTTGAATCTTCAAAAGTGATACCCTGATACCCATAAGTCTGGCGGAGGTACTCCAGGGGGCTTTGCTGGATGCCAAGGTCTTCGAGCAAGCGGGCGATCATATCCAAAGCGTTGGCATCGTAGGGATTGCGGGGAGCTCCATAGATCAGGCATTTACCGAAGTCCTCAATCGCAGCCTTGCGGCTTTTATCGTTTCTGAACAGCGCGTTTGCCTTTCCCCGCCAATAATGATACTCTGCCAGTTCTCCCCGATCATTATGAGTGAACTTCACCTTATCCAGGGCAGCAAAAAGGCCATCGAAATCCTTGGTTGGCTTCGCATAGAGCCCGATCAAACCCGGCTCATCTCCATAGAGGCTGCCAAAAGACGTATGTGTGTCTTCATAGCCGGAAACCTTGTAGTAATAGATGGATTTGGCCAGTTGTAACTGCACTCGGGATGCCCATTCACCTTTGGCATAATCGTCAAACAAAACACTCGCCCGGTCATATTGAGAAGCCACAAACAGGGCTTTCTGAGCTCGATAAACCAGGTTTTGATTTAGGATACTGGTGCTGTCGGATTCGCACTGTGCTCTGCGAGCGGATGGACTCATCCAGAAGAGAGAGGCGATGTAAGCATGGGCGGGGGAATTGAACTGCTGTTCATAGATCGCACCTTGCATGGCACGATAGTCCTTCAAATTGCTCAAATGCATGAGTTCAAAGTAAAAAGCGGCTTGCTGCCATTTTGAGGCAGGATAGCTGGCATAGAAATCCCCGATGAGTTCAAGTGCTTCATACGAGCTGGCAGATGAGGATATCTCGTCCAGATAACTCTTGGCTGAGGCTTCGATTACATCGTTGTATTGGGGCAAGGTCTGGATGCGCGAAAGCAAAGCTTCATCCCCGTCCCCACTGGCATAGTAAGCAAAGATCAATGAATCCGCGGGAGCTGTGAAAGCTCTGGCCAAAATCGTGGCCTTCAGCGCCAGTTCCGTGGAATCGACCTCGGTAGCACTCTGCAGGATCAACCATTGCAGGGCATCCTCCAGCGAGGCGAAATCACGCGCCATTGAGTAATGCAGATCAGAAGCCAAATCCAGTTTATTATCTCTCTGGGCGTACTCCAGCAGCAGTTTCCGTTCCTCGATGTCCGACGAAGCGGCGAGAGCGGAGAAATCACTCCAGTATTTATCAATCATGTGATACTGCTCTCGATCCATCAGGAACCGTAAATCATCAGCCGGGACTGCCCCCAGCACTGAGAGCAGGAATGACGTCGTAATGATTAGTGCCACAACACGCTTCATTTGGAAACCTCCAATGCGTTGATAATATCAGCTATCTCCTCACCGGTGAAGTGATAACTCTTGCTGCAATAATGACACAGGGGGGTAATCCCTTCCCGCATCTCCTCCAGTTCTGCTATCCCCAGCAGCATCAACGCCCGGGCAAAGCGATCCTTGCTGCAA
Source organism: Candidatus Cloacimonadota bacterium (assembly GCA_023392795.1). Classification (GTDB taxonomy): domain Bacteria; phylum Cloacimonadota; class Cloacimonadia; order Cloacimonadales; family Cloacimonadaceae; genus UBA5456. Next base: position 10,708 of record JAEWNJ010000108.1, on the reverse strand, counting down.
TTGCAGTGATAGCGGACTTCTGTTTCATTGGTAATGCGGTATCCAACCCCTTTAAGCACAAACTTTTCGAGGATGTCTGGAAGGCTCATCCCCATATCCATGAGATCGGACACATTGGGAGTACGATGGAGGTTTTGATCGATCGTTTCCGCGATCGCAGGATCGGCAAAGGGCAGCTGCTGGATTATAAAGCCTCCCGCAGCGCATATCCGCGCCTCCTGATTGATGAGGACGCCCAGGTTTACCGCTGAGGCAATCTGTTCGCTTTGCTGATAATAATGAGCCAGATCCTCTGCGATCTCTCCACTGACGAGTTCGATGTGTCCGTTGTATAGTGTTTGTAATCCGCTCTGCCTCATGATGGTCATGATCCCCTTACCGAGGTTTTTACCCACCTGCAGGTTCTCACTTGGCGGTTCCAGCCACAATTTGGGTTCATAGGCATAGGCTTTGATATTCCCCTCTTTATCGGCTAGGGCGATTGCGCCTTTGAGTGGGCCATCCCCCTGCACCCTAAGGCTCAGTTCGGCTCTGGGAGCCTTTAGCTCTCCGCTCATCAGAGCTGCTGCGCAAATCAATCTGCCCAACAGGATGGACGGCAAAGGGCTAAGATCGTGTAAATCTCTGGCCTGCTGGACTGTAGCAGTGCAATCGACGGCAAACAGGCGAAACTGATCATTGTGAATGGTCCCGCGATACAGAGTATCATGGCTCATAGGGCATCCAATCCGTGCTGATCACGGTATGGGGATAGTAGTTCTGCAGGATTTCTTCATAAGTCATACCAGTCCTTGCTTTTCTAAGCGCTCCCACCTGACACAGGCCTACGCCATGCCCCGATCCCCTGCCCGAGATCTCAATCTGTGAGGGAGGCTGGAATCTGTCTGTTCCACGCATACCTTGTAGATAAAAGAGAGACGAAGGGAGGTTTCCGAAGGCCTGGCGAATCTTGAATTCTCCGTCCAGGACCACTTCGCGCTCTCCGATGAATGCCATTTTGAGGATTCTTCCGGAGTCACCACGATTCAGGATGCGGATCTCACGCAGTTGATTCAGACCCAGATTGGACGCCAGTTTGCTGCGGCTGATACTACGTTTCCAAGATAACGACGCCCTTTCCCAAGAGCTCATTCCGGTGGTATCGGGTTTATGCCCCAGCCACGCAGCCACGCCCTCTTCGGTGCTAAGATCATAATCATCAGCCTCAGGGTAACACAGGGAACCACTCAGATGCGGTAAGGGCTTGCTTTTCCAGATGTTGGCGGAGGAATCGGTCTTCCCCCCGCAGCTGCTGTGATATGTAGCGTCCGCCACTCTGGCATCCAGGATCAGGATTTCTGAAGCACTCTGCATTACTGCTTCTTCAATGAGTGGATTTCTCAAGTGCTTGCCTTTATACACCTGGCAATGGGTGCTGCTACAGAGATCATAGCCTTGTTCTTTATGCCGGTTGTTTGTGAGCAGGCTTACAGCATGAGTGCGAGCTGCGACAGCCTGAGCCTTCAGTGCTTCCAGAGGACTGTTGGGACCAATCTCGTTGGGCAGTACTCCGGCAATGTATTCTTCCAAGGCTACGTATTGGTTCAATTGCAGTTTCCCATGTGCCACCTCCAGGACAAAATCCCCTTCGTAGGTCAGGCCGTTTAGCTCCAATTGCCCCGTGCTGTGCAAGGATAAGGGACTTTCAAAATAGTGAACTCTACCCGTGGCTTCCTCCACCTTCAGAGTGGAATTTGCCATGGGAATCTCCACGATGCTACTGAAGGGATAGCCATGCTTGATGGCATAAGCGCGCGCAGAATCAGAACTACTGAAGCTCTCTGGATAAAAGTAGCGTATCTCGTTCTTAATGAGCAGCTTTCCATCTACCCAGGCAAAGGATTGCACTGTATCTGCGCTCTGGATTTGCGATGTGGATTCGCTGCGCTCAAGGATCCCGTAGAGGAAGCTGACATCGGGGTTTACAACGCTTACTCTGAAATCACCACTTACACTGCTCTCAAACAGCTTGCTCTCATCACTCAGATCCATACTGCCACTTTTGGCCTTTAGGTTCAGCTCGGTAGATGATGCCAGATTGATCTCCAGATACAGCAAACCGTCCCGGATTTCAGCTGCGATGAGCCCGCTGAAGGTAAACAGCAGGAGCAGCAAACACCTAAGCATTATTGTACCGTGGAACCGGGTTCTCCACCCTCCAGACATACCAGAGATATTCTACCTTCGCTGTGTGCAGCGAGGATCATGCCGTTGGAGACTACCCCTCTGATCTTGCGGGGCTCCAGGTTGATCAACATAGTTACCGTCTTACCCACCAAGTCTTCGGCCTTGTAGCTCTGGGCAATTCCCGCCACCAGGTAACGCTGCTCAAAGCCCAGATCTACTTTCAATTGCATCAGTTTATCGGTCTTGGGCACTGGTGTGGCAGCCAGAATCTTTGCCAAACGCAGGTCCAGCTTACTGAAATCATCATAGCTAATCTGCTCTTTGGGGGGATCATAGCTCTTTGCGGGACCGGATTGGGACATGGCATGAAGCTTGGCCAGCTGCGTTTCGATCTGGGTGTCTTCAATCTTAGAGAACAGTGCAGAAACATCCTGTAGTTGGATTCCCTGTTTAAGAGCGTAATCATCCCAATTCTGTACTGGTCTCAAGCCCATCATTGCCCGTAATCTGTTCATGTGTTTGGGCATAATGGGATACATGGCTACTGAAATGCCGGTGAGGAGTCTGGCACAGAGCCACAGAGTCTGTTTCACGTGATCAGGGTCGCTCTTAATCGCCATCCATGGTTTCCGCTCGTCGAAATAGCGATTGCCAAGACGGGCTATATCCATGATGCTCTTGGTATTGCGCTTCACCTGATAATCCTTATAGGCAGCTTTGACCTCGGTAAACATCGGTTCAGCTTCAGCCCAATAGTTACGGCTCATTTCGTCCAGTTCCACCTCTTCGATCGCACCGCCAAACTGCTTTTTTGCAAAGGCAAACACCCGATTGGCCAGATTGCCCAGAACATTGTTCAATTCGCCATTGATCTTGAGCTGGAAATCCTTGAAGCCAAAATCTGCGTCCTGCTTCTCCGGAGCGTTGGCAGCCAGGTAGTAACGCAGATACTCGCCATCGAAATCCTTCACAAACTCATCTACCCAGATCGCCCAATTGCGGCTAGTGGAGATCTTCTCCCCCTCCAGATTCATAAACTCATTGGCAGGAATGTCGTGCGGTAAGACATAACCGGAATTTTGCCCCATCAGCATCGCCGGCCAGATCAGGGCGTGAAAGATGATGTTATCCTTACCGATGAAATGGATTAATTGCGTATCGGGGTCCATCCAGTAGTCCTTCCAGAGCTCTGGTTTACCGATCCGCTTTGCCCATTCCACTGTGGATGAGATGTAGCCGATGGGAGCATCGAACCACACATAGAGCACTTTACCCTCAGCTTCTTCCAAAGGCACGGGAACGCCCCAGGATAGGTCACGCGTGATACTACGCTCGATCAATCCCTGTTCCAGCAGATTCAACATAAAGTTACGTACGTTTTCTTTCCAGTAATCCTTGTGCGAGATCCACTCCTTCAGTTGATCGGTAAAGCGATCCAGATGAATAAACCAGTGCTTGGTCTCCCGGATAATCGGAGTATTGCCGCAAATCTTGCAGATCGGTTGCACCAGCGAGGTGGTATCATAGATCTGGCCGCATTTATCGCATTGATCGCCTCTGGCGCCTGTGGCTCCGCATTTTGGACAGGTTCCTTCCACATAGCGATCGGGCAGATAGCGTTTATCGTGTTCACAGTAAAACTGCAGGGTGCTTTTTGCTTTGATGTGTCCATTCTCATAGAGATCGGAAAAGAACTGCCGGGACAGCTGATAATGATCATCACGGGCAGTGCCACTAAAATTGTCGAACTCGATGCCAATGCCATCGAAAGCCGCTTTGATGCTATCGTGATAACGCTTTACGACTTCCTGGGGACTGACCCCCTCCCTGTCCGCGCTGATGGAGATCGGCGTACCGTGTTCGTCGGTTCCGCAGATGTAGATCACATCCTCACCGATCAGGCGCAGATAGCGCACAAAAATATCAGCGGGTAGATAAGCTCCCGCCACGTGACCTACATGCAGTTTGCCATTCGCGTAAGGTAAGGCACTGGTTACAATGTACTTCATGGTTTGTCTCCAATCAATTCGTGATGCAGGATTCTCACAGTTTCAGCCACATTTTCAGCGGGAAGCATGAGTTCCAAACTGCGTTCGCTATGCGAAATCCGCTTCAGCCCCATGCCCTTGCATGATTGAACAACCGTGGCCACGAATGCGGGATCGGCTGCCAGACCCAAACCGACTAAAATCACGAAACCGATTCCGTCCTCTTTGCTGATAGGCGAAATGCTCTCTTGGCCAAGCAGATGATCGATCTCTGATTCATACTTGGTTTCCACATACAGCTCCAGGGAGTGTTCCAATCCGACTATCTTGAATATCTCATGATGCCATATCTTCAGCAGATCCACTGTCTTGTCATCAAGCTCAAGACAATAACGCATCACAGCCTCCTTGTGGGCTATGGCGCTCACATGGCGATCTTCCATTAGGCTTTCCTTTGGGCTTTCTTCAGCCCGGATCATGGTTCCGTCCTCAAAAGTGAAGGAAGATTTTACTTCCACGGGGACATGGTATTTGCAGGCAAACTCCACTGCTCGGGGATGCAAGACCTTGGATCCGTTGTAGGCAAGGGCCAGCATGTTCGCGTATCCGATCTCTTTGATGAAGGAAGCTCCCGGAACGATTCTGGGATCAGCGGTGTACACCCCCTTCACGTCGGTAAAAATCTCACATTTATCGGCCCCCAGATAGCAAGCTAGGGCAACGGCGGATGTATCCGATCCACCCCGCCCCAGAGTGGTTATCTCTTTGGTTGTGCTCACGCCCTGAAAACCAGCCACTATCACGATCTTGTCCTTTGCCAGTTCTTCATGAATGCGGAAAGCATTCACCTTCAAGATCTTGGCATTGCCGTGATGATTGTCCGTGATGATCCCGCTCTGGGATCCCGTAAAGGATATGGAGGATATTCCTTCTTCCATCAGAGATAGGGACAGCAGCGACATCGAGATCCGTTCTCCGGCGGTAAGCAGCATGTCCAATTCACGGCGTGAAGGATGCCGCGTGATCTCATAGGCCAGATTGAACAGATTGTCCGTGGTCTTGGCCATCGCGGAAACCACTACCACGAGTTGATCTCCCCGATGGTAATCTTTAGCCAGGCGCCTGGCAATCTTGCGGATCAGCTCCACGCTGCCCACAGAGGTTCCGCCAAACTTCTTAACGATGATCGCCATTTACTTCCCGGCTGCGGCTCTTATCAACTCTGTAAAGAGCGGATGAGGCCGGTTTGGACGCGATTTGAACTCAGGATGATACTGCACCCCGATGTAGAATTCATTTTTGGGATACTCGATCACTTCCACCAGGAGGTCGTTCAGCGATACTCCGCTGAGCTTGAAACCTGCTTCGCGCAAGGAATCCCGGTATGCATTGTTAAATTCATAGCGATGGCGATGGCGTTCACTGATTACATCCACTCCATACGCACGTCGGGCCAGACTGCCTTCCGCCAATTTGCATTGATACGCACCCAAACGCATGGACGCGCCCACAAAATCGATATAGCGCTGATCTTCCATCAGATGTATCACTGGGTTGGGATTCATCTCGTCAAACTCGGTGCTGTTGGCGTCATTTAGTTTGCCAATGTTTCTGACTCCTTCGATGGCCATCACCTGCATCCCCAGACAGATGCCCAATAGGGGGATATTCCGTTCTCGAGCATACTGGGCAATGGCTATCTTGCCTTCGATCCCGCGGACTCCGAAGCCACCTGGGATCAGGATGCCATCGATCCCGGCCAGTTCATGCTCCAGATCATTGGCGATGAAGCTGCGTTCGGAATCGATCCATTTGATATTCAGCTTCTTCTTTTCACCAGCCGCCGCGTGCATCAGGGCTTCTCCCACACTCTTGTAAGCATCCTGATGCTTCACATACTTACCGCAGACTGCGATCGTAATCTCGCCTTCCGCTTTGGCACGATTGGTCAGGAACACCTGCCAGTCTGTGAGGTCGATGTCGCGCTGCTCCATGCCAAAATGCTGACAGATGATTTCCGGCAGGCCTGCCTTTTGATAGATGAGGGGGATTTCATATACGCACTTCACGTCGATCGCGTTGATCACGTTGCTCTTCGGCACGTTGGTAAAGAGCGCGATCTTGCCATAAATCTCATCGTCAAAGCTCTTTTCGCTGCGGCAGAGCAGGATATCGGGCTGAATACCGATCTCACGCAGTTTGTAAGCACTATGCTGCGAGGGTTTTGTCTTTAGCTCACCTGCGGTCTTGATGTAAGGCACATAGGTCAGCAGGATATTCATCGTATCCCTTACCCCGAGATCGAGGCGCAGTTGACGTACGGCTTCCAGGAAAGGTAAGCCTTCGATGTCGCCAACCGTGCCTCCGATTTCGGTGATTATGAAGTCATATTGATCAGCCAAACGTGTGATTCGGCTCTTGATTTCATTCGTTACATGGGGGATCACCTGCACAGTTTTACCTAGGTAAACTCCCTTTCTCTCGTTTGTAATCACGCTTTCATAGATCTGCCCGGCGCTACAACTGCTGGCGCTGGATAATGCTTCGTCCACAAAGCGTTCATAGTGTCCCAAGTCAAGATCGGTCTCGGCACCGTCATCAGTAACAAATACCTCTCCATGCTGGAAGGGGCTCATGGTTCCGGGATCAACATTCAGGTAGGGATCGAACTTTTGCAATACTACCTTATAACCCATGGATTTCAGCAAGAGCCCGATCGAAGCTGTCGCGATACCCTTGCCCAAGGATGATAAAACCCCGCCCATTACGAAGATATATTTTGCCACTGATCCGTCTCCTTTACATCAAGCGTTTCAGTTCGTTCAGTGATTCTCTGATCGCACCCACAGTATAGGCAAGATCTTCATCGGTATGACGATAGCAGATATAACCATGATGATAGGGTTGCAGGAAGACTTTACGGCGGATTAGCTGAGTATAAAACTCGGTTCTCATTTTCTTGTACAGCCCGGTCTCATCCTTGTTGAAAGTAATGAAGGGCATCCAGGGCGCACCGCTGAACTCAATCGGCATGCCTGATTCATCCACTACTTTCTGTATGTCGATGGCAAATTGCTCACCCTTTCGGTGGATCACATCCAGGATATTATCCCGCTGCATGATCTCGATGGTCTTCAGTGCGGCAACGATGCTATCGCTATTGGGGAAGAAGGTGGAGGAAAGGAATACCTTGTCTGCCAACACCATCATGGGATCTCTTTTTCCCACCAACGCTGCGATGGCATAGCCATTGGCCATGGCTTTCCCGAAAGTGGAGAGATCGGGGGTTACGCCAAAATACTTCTGCGCTCCGCCGATGGAGCAACGGAAGCCGCTACGGATTTCGTCGAAGATCAGGAGGGCATTATACTTGTCTGCCAATGCGCGTACGCCTTCCAGATAGCCGGGCTTGGGCATCTGCACCGGCGCGGCCAGGGGATGGCCAACGGGGGTTACGATGATGCCTGCCATGTCGTCTTTGTTGGCTTTCAGGATGGCTTCCAGGCCGTCCAGATCGTTGTAATGGAATTCCAGGATGTCTTCATAAAGCTTTTCCGGGATTCCGCCCTTCACTTCCACGCACCAATCGTGCCAGCCGTGATAACCGCAGCGGGCAATCTTGGTCTTGCCGGTGTAGGCTCTGGCTACCCGGATGGCGATGGTAGTGGCATCGCTGCCGGTTTTCACCAAAGCTGCCATCTCACAGGAAGGAATCACTTCCTGCAGTTTTTTCACCAACTCGCTCTGCTGAGGCTGGGTCAGTGAAAAGCAAAAGCCTTTTCCGTACACCTGTTCCTGCACCGCGTGATCAATCTCTTCCTCACGGTAACCAAGGATTATGGGACCATAAGCACACAGATAATCGATGTATTCGTTGCCGTCCACGTCGGTCACTCTGCCGCCTTTGCCGCTGTCAAAATAGATCGGGTATTCACCCTGTACAAAGTTGTAAGGTCTGCGAATGCCGGCTACCGCTCCGGGGACCAGAGTCTGAGCTTCGGCATACATCGCCATGCTTTTATCGAGTTTCAGTTTATCTGCCATTTTATTTCATCTCCCAAAGACTTGCTATGCCCATGCCGCCGCCGATGCAGAGAGAGGCGAGTCCCTTTTTATTCGCTCTGCGCTTCATTTCATGCAGTAGTGTAACGATGATGCGAGCGCCGCTGGCTCCGATGGGATGCCCCAAAGCGATAGCTCCGCCATTTACGTTCACGATCTCCGGATTCAGCTTGCCCAGGCCTTCCTCTTCCAAGCCTTTGAAGACAGAAAGGGATTGCGCGGCAAAGGCTTCGTTCAGCTCAGCCAGTTCGATATCGCCCAGGCTCCAGCCGCTCTTACCCAGTACTTTCTTGATCGCCGGGACAGGACCGTAGCCCATGATAGCCGGATCCACACCCGCTGAAGCGCTATCCACAAAGTATGCCAATGGCTTCAGGCCCAATTCCTTGGCCTTGTCTTCGCTCATCACCAACAGTAAGGCAGCGCCGTCATTGATTCCGCTGCTGCTGGCAGCAGTCACGGTTCCGTCTTTCCGGAAGGCTGGACGCAGTTTGGCCAGAGATTCGAGGGTTACTCCCGCGCGGGGCATTTCATCTTTATCGATCACGATGGGATCGCCTTTGCGCTGCGGGATGCTGATGGGAACGATTTCGTCCTTGAATTGGCCTTTGTTTTGTGCCGCTTCGGTCTTGTTTTGCGAAGCAGTGGAAAACTTATCCTGATCTTCGCGGCTGAGCTGGAACTTATCCGCCAGGTTTTCAGCAGTCAGACCCATGTGATAATCATTGAAAATGTCGGAAAGACCGTCCCGGATCATCAGATCCACCATATTCTTGTCACCCATGCGAGCGCCCCAACGGGCATCCTTCAGGATGTAAGGAATCTGGCTCATGTTTTCTGTGCCACCGGCTATCACCACATCGGCTTCCCCGGCTCTTACCATTAAAGCGGCAAGCGCTACAGCTTTCATCCCGCTGCCACAGACTTTATTCACAGTGAAGGCAGGCACATGATCCGGAATACCGGCATGAATTGAGATCTGACGGGCTACGTTTTGCCCCAAACCTGCTCCACAGACGTTGCCGACGATCACTTCGTCCACAGCTTCCGGCTTCAGGCCTGTTTCCGCAAAGATGGCTTTCAGGGTGATAACCCCTAAATCCACGGCAGAGATATCTTTAAATACTCCACCAAAGTTACCGATTGGACTGCGCTTAGCGCTTACTACAACGGCTTGTCTCATCTTTTCCTCCAGATGTTCATTGATTTTTTCACTGCGAGCCATTATCCAGAAAGCTGCTATTTAGTCAATGGAAAATGCCCTAAAGTTGTGGTTACACCCCAGCCGCTCCGGTAAGTTTCGATAGCGCATAGTGTGAACTGTGAATGCATAATCCGGTTCATCCCGGAAAATGCGGTAGGGTCTCGTTCAGTAGCTAGAAAACGTAACAATCAAATACACTCCAGGGCATCCCTTTACATATATTGCACCAGGAGTGATTCTGTCTTATCTCTTACTATTGCCTGGCATGCGCTCAACAAGCAAGCCTCTTGGAATCCTCTTGCGTGGGATGCAAGAAGAATGCGGGAGAGTGGCAAGTGGCCAATAAGCCAGCTATAACCTTGAAATGACATTAAGAATGGAGCATTGGGCGAAGTTCCTTCCAATCTTGAGCGGCTTTATTGGGCATGGATTAACTCATTTTACCCAACCACGAAACAATCCGGTGAAGTCAGTGTGAAAAATGGAGATAATTAGCTCAGCCTGAGTTCCTTGATGATTTCCGCCATGATGCTGATCGCGATCTCATGAGGACTCTGACTACCGATCCGTAGGCCGATGGGAGCGTGAACTTTATCCAGTTCCTGCTGGCTGTACCCTTGCTCCGAGAGTGTGGAAAAGGTTTCTGCCACTTTGGTTTTGGACCCGATCATCCCCAGATAGCGATGCTCACGGCGCAGGCATTGCTGCAAAACCTGACTGTCGTGGACATGGCCGTGAGTCATGATCACGATAAAGGTCTGAGGACCAAAGCAAACGGCTTGTCCAATGTCCTGATAGTCATTCAGGATGCTGTGGTGGCAATACTCCGCCATGTCAGAACACAGCGATTCACTGCGGTTATCCACCAGAGTTACATGAAAATCGCAGAGTTTAGCCAGTTTGCCCAGGGCTCTGCCACAATGTCCTGCCCCGATGATGTACAGTTGATGAGGCAGATGCAGCGCTTCGATAAAGACAGTCGCACTGCCCCCGCAGATCATGGAGGTGGGATTGGATCCAGATTGATGAGCCGAACTGAGCTCAAAGACCATAGTTTGCGGCTGGCTCGGAGCTTGCTGACGCACAAAAGCGATTATCTGATGCTCCAGCTCTCCCCCGCCGAGATTGCCATGAAGTTCTCCGGACGCCGGGATCAGCATTTTCATGCCGGAACGCGCCGGTGAGGAGCCCTCGGTAGAGACAATTGTAGCTTGCCAGATGGCGCTATTATCCTTCAGATGATCCAGCAAGACTCCATAATACATATTATTATGCACGATGTCCCCCA
>JAEWNJ010000002.1 GCA_023392795.1 Candidatus Cloacimonadota bacterium | reverse complement strand
TAGCAATCTTTTGAATAAAGGCGCGATCGTGGGACACAAAGATCACTGCTCCGTTATATTGTAGCAAGGCATCGGCCAGCATATCCCGGCTGCGCATATCCAGATGATTGGTGGGTTCGTCCAACAGCAGCAGATTGTAATCCCCCAGCAGGATACCAAGGATTTGTACTTTGGCTTTTTCACCCCAGGACAGGCTGCCTATCAGCTCATAAGCCAGACTGTCCTTCAGTCCGATACAGCCCATCAGATTGTGCACGTGCGTCTCGTCCTGACCGCTGCTTAGCAGGTAATCCGACACCGTTCGTGCAGGATCCAGCAGCTTGAGATCTTGCCGGTAATAGGCTATTTTTAGCCGCGGAGCATAGGATATCTCGCCTTCCCGGGGAGTCAATTCCCCGGCAATCAGCTTCATCAGAGTGGTTTTACCGCACCCATTGGCACCTGAAAGCCAGAGTCTCTCCGCTGCGCCAAGCTCGAAATAGAAATCCCGGAATATCCACATATCATCGTAGGCAAAGCCCATCGCGCTGATGTTGAAGAGTTCCTTGTTAGAAGGCTGCACCCTACCAAATTCCAGCTTACGCTCTTTATCGAACATCGGTCGTTCCACGGGATAGCGCTCATTCAGCATGCGGATGCGTCGCTCGATATTGCGCGCTTGCTGCATTTGGGTTCTGGCTGCGTTAAACACAGATTCATAAACTGCCCCTCTGCCTTCGGAACGCGTCTCCGGCTGAAAGCTATGCGCCCAGCTTCGACGTTTTTGAACGGCTTGTTGCAGATTACTGATCAGCTTTTTTCGCTCCCGATACTGGATCAGCTGATGCTGTTGCAGATCCGCCTTATCGCGGCTAAAGCTGGAATAGTTACCCATCTGGATTTGCAGGCGACCGGCTCTCAAATCGGCAATCTTGGTGGCGGTATTGTCGATAAAGATCTTGTCATGCGATACATACAGCACAGCGCCGCTATATGAATTGAGCCAGTTCTCCAACCACATAATATGCTGCAGATCCAGATGATTGGTGGGTTCGTCCAGGATCAGAATGTCGGGCTTCTTTAGCAGTAAAGCCGCCAACTGCAGGCGGGTGGATTCACCCCCGGAAAGGCTTTCACACTCGCGTTCTGCCATGCCATGCAAGTCCATCCGCAGCAGCATGGAGTTTACTTCGTTTTCCCAATCTGCTACGTTGTTCGCGTGATATTCATGCCAAAGCGTAGCCAGGTCAGTTCCCTGCTGTACGTTTAAATCCCCGGCAGCAGAGAGCCTTTGTATTTCCTTGATAATCCGATCCTTATCGGGCTGATGCGACAGCAAGAAATCCCGTACACATACTGCGGCGCAAAGGCGGATGTCTTGCGGCAACAAGGCTATGATGGGTTTGTCTCCGGGATATAGTATCTCGCCCTCAGTGGGCCTTAGTTCCTGCAGGATAATGCGTAGCAGAGTAGTTTTACCACTGCCGTTGGTGCCGATCAGCGCGATCTTTTCGCCTTCGGCTATTACCAGATCTATGCCTGCCAATGTGGATTGATATTGATCCGGATAGCGATAATGGATATTTCTTAGCTGTATAAACTGCATGTTATTCTCCTTTTCAATGTGGGGGGGAGGAGCAGCAGTAACAGCCCGCGAACTGAGATATCAGATGATTTAAATCAACGCATGAGCTGTCACTGATTTATTGTTGTTTGCGCATCTGAAGTATCTCCTTATGTGTTTTGCGCGATGCTCTGCGAGTAAGGGATATTGTCAATCATTTTGTTCGAACAAAGACCCCCAGCATATCGTGTTTGCTACGAAATGCCACAAGCAACCGGGGCATGGGGCCGAACATATCTTTGAAATCACATAAGACGGATTATGTCAAGGCGCAGCGCTGACACTTTTCCCTTGACTCCCATCCCTCCATAGATCACTTGGAAGTAAAAACATAAGAACTGGAGTATCAATGGAGAACATCCGCATCGGCATCGTGGGAAACATCGGCGTGGGCAAATCCACCTTTATTGAGGCGGCAAGTTCCGCACCCCTAAACAAGATTTTGTGCTCTGTATATCCCAAGGCAAATGGTAGCGAAGGGGTGTTTGCCTTCCCGGAAAGATTCAATCCCATAGTGCTGGATTCCTTTTACAAAGATCCGGTAGCCAATGCCTTCATGGCTCAGATCGAATTCTTCAATGGACGCCTGGATCGCCAGAAACTGATCCACAGTTGCCGGGGAATCGTGTTGGAGGATCGTACTCTGGCGGAAGACTATCACATATTTGGCAAAGCGCAACGCATCCTGCAAAACATGTCCGAGCCGGAATTCATAGCTTATCAGCGCACCTACCGACTGATGACGGAGCAGATTCAGGAGCCAGACCTGCTGGTGTATTTCAAAGCGGATGTCCCCACTTTGCGGGAAAGAATAAAAGAGCGCGGCCGCGAGAGCGAACTGGCCATTGCCCCCGAGTATCTGGAGCTGCTGAACAATCTTTACGAAGATTTTGTGGCTCATCACGTTAGCTGTCCCGTGCTGGTGATAGACGCAGACAAAGCGGTGGATAAGGCAGAATGGCAGCGTCGTACGGTGAATCTGGTGGCGGAGCAGGTGAAAGCTCTGGGACTCAGGGTATCCAGCCCCGGAATCAGCGAATGGGTTAAATTACCCCAGACCGAAGCCACGCTGAAGGCCATCGATGCTGAACGTAATTTGGAGCAGTATCTGGCTGACCACCCAAAACTGATAACCATCGCCGGAAACGTGGGTTTGGGGAAATCCACCCTTACCGCCATCATGGGCCGCAGCCTGAAGATCAATACCCTTTACGAGAAACCCGAGGAAAATCCGCTGTTGGAGAAATTCCTGGGGGACAAGAAGACTTATTGTTATCAGCTTCAGCTCCACTTTCTGCAAATGAGGGCCAAACAGCGCCGTCTGGGTAAAAGCGGCGATGGCAGCTATGTGAAAGACCGCTCTCTGCCCGAAGACCTACTGGTTTTCTGCAATCAATTCCATGCCGACGGATTGCTGACCGATGACGAATTGGACAATCTGATCACCCAATTCCAAACCGTAAACCGGGAGCTCCCCTCCTCCGATCTGATAATCCTGCTCAAAGGAAGTCCATCCCTAGCGTGGGAACGCATTCAACAACGCGGGCGGGAAATGGAGATTGAGGGCGGATGGCAATTCTCCGAGATCAACAACCTGAATCACTGGTATAATACTTACGGCACCAACGTGGTGAAGCTCGGGTTCCACAATGGCCCCGTCCTGGAGATCAATGTGGAAATGCTGGATCTCACTAATCGCATCCACGTGGGCTATATCTTCGAACGAGTGCTGGAAGTACTGAAAGCGCAGGGCTAGAAAGTAAGGATCGCTAAAAATGTTATGGGGGCAGGTGGAATGTCCTGCCCTTTTTTATCAGCCGCCATCGGCATCGGGCATTTACTATTGACAGCATTGAGGATTGACCAATCATTGTAATTGTGCAGGATTAGTCATGATTCCGGCACCAAAGGGAGTTATCATATGTTGCAGAAAGCATTGTTTCCGGGGCAGTATTTACAGGGAGCCGGGGCACTGAACGAATTGCCGGCTCTGGCGCAACAACTGGGCAGCAGAGCGTTGCTTCTGGCCTCACCCGGTGTACTCAGCGGCGTTTTACCCAAATGGGGTGAGCATCTCCCGGACGCACTGTTTATCAGGGAGCAATTTCGCGGAGAATGCACAGAGACGGAACTGCAAAGAATTGCGGAGCAGAAAAGAATAAGCGGCTGTGATCTCATGATCGGGATGGGTGGCGGCAAGACCATCGACAGTGCCAAGATTGTTGCCGACCGGGAAGGCATCCCTGTGATCGTGGTGCCCACCATTGCTTCCACCGACGCGCCCTGCAGCGGTTGCGCCGTAACTTACAGCCCCGAAGGGGTATTTGAAGCAGTGCTTTATCAAAAAAGGAATCCCGCGGCAGTACTGGTGGATCTGAATATCATCGCCTCCGCGCCCGCTCGCTTTCTTGTCTCGGGGATGGGCGACGCTCTGGCCACCTGGTTTGAAGCCCGGAGCTGCGACAGCACAAAATCACCCAATGAATGCGGCGGACTAAGCACTCAAACCGGGCTCGGCATCGCCAAACTCTGTTATGACATCCTGATCGAACACGGCTATGCGGCCAAACTCGCCAATGAACGGGGCCTGATTACTCCGGCTCTCAGTAAGGTAACAGAAGCCAACATCCTGCTCAGCGGAATAGGTTTTGAGAGCTGCGGAATAGCCTGCGCGCATGCCGTACATAATGGTTTGACCGCCCTCAAGGAAACCCATGCCTGTTACCATGGGGAAAAAGTGGCATTCGGAGTGTTGACCGGACTGCATTTGACGGCTGCTGCCGAAAAGGAGATCGAGGAAGTTTACGCGTTCTGCGAACGGATAGCTTTGCCCACCACCCTGGCAGATATCGGGATTGACGCAAGCATGCCGGAAAGGCTGATACCAGTGGCGCAGGAAAGCTGCAAACCGGGATCTTCCATCCATAAAGAAGCTGGGCTTGTTACGCCGGAAATGGTGTATAGCGCGATGTTGATGGCTGATGCCCGGGGGCGGGAGCGGAAAGAGAAGAAATCGCTGATTTATCCTTGACAACTATCCCTGATCATGAAACTAGTGACCAAAGTCGCAGCAGTATGTATCTGATACACTTATATCGTGTTTAGTATGAAATGACATAGTCCAGGCCCAGCCCCAATTCCATTCAGAGCGTCAGTAGCGGCTTAGTCGCGCTGGCAGGTTCCTTCGGGGGATTAGGGATCCAGTGGGCTGAAGCCCCATACCCCGATTGATTATGTCTTTACAACAAGAAACTGTATTACAAGGAGTTAGTACAATGGCCGTCTCGCATCTGATGAAGTTCATCCTGCGCCGTCCCTCAATGTTTTTTTGTTCCATTCATTTAACCTCTCTATGCTCACAACACTGTCTGCAATGCTGCATTCCATCTCAGTCCGATGGCAGTTTCATCGATCCCAACGATTTTCAAACGATCGCATCAAAGCTGAAGAGCTACGGAACCAGGGTGCTCAATCTTACTGGAGGGGAACCAACTCTGCATCCTGAATTGGAAGAAATCTTCAAGATTGCCCAAGCCACGAAACTCCGCGGTGTAAATCTCCTGACCAACCTTTATTACCCTCAGGATCGGCAAGAGCTGGTGATTGATCTGGCGACGCGGTATGGAGTAAGCATCCACACATCCTATGACGGCATCGGCGAAACGGCGGACATTCTGCGCGGGGCAAAGGATGTTCAAGAAACCGTGGAGCGCGGTATGCAGATGATTAACTCTCTGCGCGCCAAGGGCGAATACAAGTATAAACCAACAGCGACGGTGGTTCTCAGTGCGCTGAACATCGACCAATTGCCTCAGATCATTCAGCGTTTGGAAGAATTGGACTGGAATATGAACATCGATCTGTATCGCTGGGGATCCAGTAATTACCGGGAATCTGACCGGCTCAAGGTCCAGGATCCGCAAAAGATTGAATGGGCAATCCAGCAGATTCGCCAGGTAAAAGCCTTGAAGACTCCGCTATGGTACTATGATGGCGTAATGAAGCACTATGCTGGGAAACAGGCCAAGCAGTGCCCCTATCTGATCTCCCCCACTTTTGGCAGCAAGTTCTTTATCCGTGAAAATGGAGACTTCTACACCTGCATGAGCAATGCAGTGGGAAACCTTTTGAAGGACGATATCAACGATCTCTTCACAGGAAATCAATGGCAGGATCAACGCCGTCAGTTTGAAAAGTGCGATGGCTGCTGGAACAATTGCTATACCCCCAGTTCGCGCGCTTTATCCTACCTGCATGCTCCAACTATCCGGCAATATCTCCTGCGCAGATAAAAGCCAGTACGATTCATCTATCGATCTTAAATAAGTGCCGAAGAGGGCGTTCCTCAAGCACTGCATCGACAATCAGCGATAGCTGACCATATCTTCCAGGGGTTGCCGTTTTCCACTACCGGCGAAGCTGGAAAGCAATTTCCCATACACGCCTTTTTGTTCCCCTTCATAGCCAAAGGGGGACATCGCGACAATCCGCCAATGTTTGGGTATATTCAGGTATCTGGCCAGGGTCTTCTCTGAGAAGGCTGCCAGCCAGCAGCTTCCAAGGCCGTGGTGATGGGCGCAGAGGATCATCTGCTGGAAGGAAATGGCGGTATCCACCAGGTAGTAATCCTGCTTATTGACGCGGAGGTTCTTTTTCGTGTCGGCACAGGCGATGATCACGCAGGGGGCATCTTTGATAAAGAAATTGGAGAGGCCGATGAGTCCGGTTTTTTTGGCCAGTTCGTGGACCTTGTCAGTGCCGAGGAATACGATGTAACGCCAAGGCTGACGATTTTGAGCGCTGGGGGCCATTCTTCCTGCTTCCAGAATATCATTCAGAACTTCCTGGGGGATGGGATCGGGACGAAAACTGCGCACACTGTGGCGAGTGCTGACAAGCTGCATGAAATCCATGATAGCTCCTTAATCTTTGGTGGGATGATTTATGTTTATGAGGATGCCCGGATCCTCCACTTCCACAAACTTTTTGGGGCATAAAGAGGCGGCGATGATTCCGCGCAAACCCTCCGCGTTGTCGGAAGCGGACAGGTCCAAAGCTGCGGGAATGATGACGGGATGGCCGCTTTGACCATGATAAACTGGCTTTACGATGATCCCGGGGTGAAGAGCGGCGATTAAGGCCACGACGGTCGAAGTATGTACATGGGGATGATCCACGGGAATAACAAGGTAGAAATCGGCCGGAACAGGGAGGGCGGAAATCGTCTGCTTCAGAGTGTCCAGCATGGAAGAACTGGCGCAGTGATCAGCCAATACGATGCTTTCCAGTCCGGCAGCTCGCAGAGTATCGGTAATAATGTCTGAGAATAGCTTGCCATCCAGCATCGCTTCAGATTTGGGCTGTCCATAGCGGCTGCCTTTACCTGAAGCGAGAATGATGGCTGTAACCTTATAGGGCGTTGAATTCCTCAATGGCCCGGTCGAGTTCATCCAGGTTTTCTTCAAAGGTTTCCACCCAATACTGGGGATCCCACTGCTTGAGGATCTCCTCATAGGTCTTGCCTTGCTGCTCCACCCAGGTGTAGTATTTCAAGTTGTGAATGCGCTTTTTGTCCTGATAGCTAAGCTCCAGGAAGTTGTCATAAGCCTGGCTGTTTAGCGCTGCTTCGCGATCCAGAGCGGCTTGCAATTCACTGTAGTCTCCCTTCAAGGCGCGCTGCTCCTGAATCCTGCTCTCATACATGCCGGCGGAATCGGTGAAACAGGTGAAGATGACGTCATCCTCATTGTATTCAAAGTACTTGGCCATCTTGATGCAGGCCAGCAGGTTACCGATGGAGGAAATGCCCAGCAGCGGCAGTTCTTTCACCAGAAGAGCGCTTACGCCGCTATCGATGAGGAGCTTGTGCCCTTCTTCCTCGTTAAACAGCCGTAAAAGCCGCATGCAGTCTTCATCGCGGATGGCTGCCACAGCATCGGTGTTACGTACGTTATGTACCCAGGGAACATGTTTATCGCCGATGCCCTCGATGCGATGGCCGCCAAAGCCGTTGTTCAGCAGCGTGGGGCATTCAAAAGCTTCTGCCGCCGTTGTTTTCATCAGGGGATGGATCTTTTTCAGGTAATCTCCCGCAGCGATGGTTCCGGCAGATCCGGTGGAACTCACATAGGCGGCAAGGCGGTTTCCGGGTTGCTTGATGAGGTCGTACACTTCCTCAATGGCGTTTCCGGTTACATGATAATGCCAGAAGGAATTGCCAAACTCCTCAAATTGATTGAGAATCGCATACTTGGGATCAGGACGGAGCTCTGCGCACTTGTCGTAGATCTCCTTGACGTTGGATTCACAGCCGGGAGTGGCAAATACTTCTGCGCCTATCTCCCGCAACCAGTCAAAACGCTCTTTACTCATCTCCTCGGGCAGGATGGCGACTGCAGGACAATCCAGCAAGGCGCAATCAAAGGCGCCGCCACGACAGTAGTTCCCGGTGGAAGGCCAGACTGCCTTGTGTATCTCGGGATCAAAGGTCCCGCTCACTAAACGGGGTGCTAAGCAGCCATAAGCTGCGCCAACTTTGTGCGCACCAGTGGGGAAGTATTTGCCGACCAGACCGATAATGCGGGCCTTTACTCCGGTGATCTCAGAGGGTATCTCAAAGTAGTTCGGGTTTCCGAAAAGACCTGTGTTAATATCGTTCTTCCAGGTTATCCGGAAGAGATTGAGCGGGTTGATATCCCAGAGTCCGATGGGCTTAATCTTCGCTTTAATGGCTTCTGGAATGGTTTCAGGATGCATCTGTTGACGAATGGTGGGCAGAATGATCCCGCGGGCTTTACAACGAGCAGCGTTCTTCTTCGCTACCATGGGGTCGGTTTTCACTATTAGTTTCGGCATGTATACTCCTAATCCGCTAATCTTTAGTAGGGTACTGGGGAACCAAGGTACTTCAACTTCCCCGCCACATCCTGCACCTTGCTGTTGAAGATCATTGCAGCGATCACAAAGGGTTTGAAGCCTGCTTCCTGATAGGTGTGCAGGCGATAGCGTTCAAATACGCTTTTGGCCACTTCGCCGCGCGGGCAGCTAACATCGCTGATGTCGGCGGGCAGGCAGTGCTCATACAGTGCGTTGCCATTTTTGGTCAGTTGCATCATGGCTTCAGTGCATTCCCAGTCTATATGGCGTTTATTCTCTTCCAGGCAGTGCAGTTCAAGGTCTTTGAGGGCTGGTTTATCGCCCTGTTTCAGTAGTTCTGTCCGTTTCTGCATCACGGCCATCGGTGCCCAGGACTTGGGGTAAACCACGTCGGCGTCTTTGAAGGCTTCAGCCATGTCGTGCACATGAGTAAAGGACCCACCGCTCTTTGTAGCAAAGGCTTTGGCGCTATCCAGGGTTTCAGGCAGCAGATCGTATCCTTCCGGATGCGCAAGAACCACGTCCATACCAAATCGCGTCATCAGATTGATCACGCCCTGAGGTACCGAGAGCGGCTTACCGTAGGATGGCGAGTAAGCCCAGCTCATCGCTATCTTCTTGCCTTTCAGAGCATCCCAGCCGCCGAAGTAATCTTTCAGCTTCAGCAGGTCGGACATACTTTGAGTAGGGTGATCCAGATCGCACTGCAGATTGACCAGGGTGGGACGCTGTGCCAGCAGACCATTGGCATGACCTTCACTGACGGCATCTGCCACTTCCTTCATGTAAGTATGCCCCTCGCCCGGGTACATATCGTCACGAATGCCAATCACTTCGGTAAGGAAAGAGATCATATTGGCTGTCTCACGCACGGTTTCGCCATGGGCAATTTGGGACTTCACTTCGTCCAGTTCGGATAGCCCCAGCCCCAGCCCATTGACGGCGGAGGCGAAGCTGAAACGGGTGCGGGTGCTGTTGTCCCGGAAAATCGAGATTGCCAGGCCGTAATCAAAGATGCGCCAGGGTTTCTTCTCTTTGTGCAGCATTTGCAGCATTTCTGCCACCAGCATCACTGCTTTGAGGTTATCAAGGCTATTCTCCCAAGTAAGCAGGAAATCTTTACCAAACAGGTCAGGAGCAAGGCTCTCCAATTCCAGTAAACGCTTATTAAACTCTGTCATTATCTACCTCATTCATTTGGATACATTATTGTAGCCGCCTTCTGGACGGCATCGATTATCTGTTGATAGCCCGTGCAGCGGCAGATATTCCCCTTCAGAGCTTGTCTGATTTCGGCACGGCTGGGCTGATGATTCTTGCATAGCAGGGCCAGCGCGGATAGCACCATACCGGGCGTGCAGAAGCCGCATTGGATGGCTCCAGCGTCGATGAAAGCCTGCTGTAATGGATGCAAACCGCCATCCTTGGTGCCGATGCCTTCGATAGTGGTGATCTCCTGACCCAACACATCCTGCAGTTTCAGTTTACAGCTACGCTTAGCCTCTTTATTCACCAAAACGGTGCAGGAACCGCAGACACCTATCCCGCAGCCGATTTTAGTGCCCGTAAGCATGAGCTCCTCCCGCAGCCAGGTGGATAGCAGCAGATCATATTTTGTGGCTGCTATCTGGTATGTCTTGCCATTTACAGTGATCACTTCAGACGCTCCTTATCTTGATGGGTTGGTCGTAGTAGCGCTTGCCGGTAGCGCGATAGATGGCGTTGGCAATGGCAGGCGCTGTGATCTCCAAAGTTGGTTCGCCGATGCCCTTGGCCCTTGACGGTGAAGTGGGATCGGGATTCTCCACGATGATGGCCGTCATCTCTGGCAAATCAGTGGAACGTAGCACTCTGTACTGATGGTAATTAGTAGGGATTGCCGCGCCATCTTTGAGGGGCACTTCCTCATAGAGAGCATAGCCCGCTCCCATTGTGAGTCCGCCGTAAAACTGTCCTTTTACCATATCGGGATTGATCGCTCTGCCCACATCGTGCGCAGCCACCATGTTTAGCAGAGTTACCTTCCCGCTGATGCGATCCACCTCCAGTTCCACTGCCTGAGCGCCGTAAACCCAAGTGAAATAGGCATTGCCCTGGCCGGTGTCTTCATCCCAGGATACCCGTGGGGCCTGAAAGACGCCAAAGGCATAAGGATAGACCTGTCTGGCGTAACAAAGCCTGATCGCCTCTTCCCATGTGCAGATGAGTAGTCCAGAAGTGTCCAGAATATTACCGCCCACAAAGCCGTCGGCCTTGCGCTCATACTCCTTTTCCAACACTTCAGCGATGATACTCTTCAGGATCTTGCAGGCATTGGTGGTGGCTCCTCCGCCTAAAAGCGTGCCACGAGAAGCTACTGTGGTGCCCCCATCGGGAATATTGGAAGTGGACGGCATCCGGTAACGCAGTCGTGAAACTGGCAGTCCCAGTTCTTCTGCAGCAATCAGGATCATGGCGCTCTCCGCACCCTGACCATTTTCGTGCACACCTGTTTCGATGAGTACCGAGCCATCCGGCTGTACATTGATAATGGCGCTGTTAAAATCCACACCTTCAGCGCCCAAACTCATGCCCCGATAGGATATTGCCAGCCCGATGCCATACCATTTGTCCTGCTTGGGATCGCCAAAGCTGCAGATCTTGCGCTTGTTTTCATAATCTATTTCAGCCAGCACTCTATCCATCACTTCCTGAAGAGACACGATGTGTGTATCCAATACCTGGCCGGTGACGGTGCGCGAGCCCTGCCTGACCATATTGATCCGGCGAAACTCCAGTTCATCCATGCCAAGCTCCTGTGCGGCTATCTCCACGAGTTGCTCGATGGCCCAGTTTACCTGCGGCGAGCCGAAGCCCCTGAACGCGCCGGTAAAGATGTTGTTGGTATATACACCATATACGTCAGTGTGCACATTGGGCACAGAGTAGCAGCCACAACACTGAACCGTACTGCGCCAGGTGACCCAGGGAGTTACGCTGCAATAAGCCCCGCTATCGGCAACCATGCGGACCTTGAAGAAAGTGATCTTGCCGTCTTTTTTCAGGCCCATGCGATACTGCAGGGTATAGGGATGGCGTTTATAGCTTTCACGCATGCTCATTTCCCTGCTGTAGCAGAGTTTCACCGGTTTATGTAAAAGATACGCACAGAGCGCGGCACGGGCACAGACCAGAGCAGCGGTATCATCTTTACCGCCAAAGCCGCCGCCCATGGGAACAGTCTTTACCTCCACATCCTTTAGTTCTAAACCCAGAGTGGAGGCCACAAAACGCCGGGTGCTAAAGGGATGCTGCATGCTGCCGATGATCTCCATCACGCCATCCGGCCTGAGCTGCGCGAGCCCGCATTCCGGTTCCAGATAGACATGTTCCGCGCGGGAAGTGGTAAAGCTCCTTTCGATCACAAGGTCGGCTTCGCGTTCGCCCTCTGTGATGTCACCGGTGCGAACACGGTGATAATTGCAAATATTGGAGCCGTGACTTTCATTGATCAGGATGGCATCAGCCTTGAGGGCTTCCTCGGGATCGTAGAGTGCGGGCAATGCTTCCCATTCAAGCTTGATCAGAGGCAGTGCGGCAAGAGCCTGATCGCGGGTTTCCGCCACCACCAGGGCCAGAACATCGCCGGTGCTACGAATGCGGGATTGGGCCAGAGTGGGATAATCCCTGATGATCTGTCCGAAGTACACCGAACCCGGGATATCATCAGCAGTGAATACCGCTCGCACCCCCGCGCTCATTTCTGCCTCGGAGCTATCTATCCTGATGATTTTGGCGGAAGCAACCGGCGCGTGCAG
This sequence comes from Candidatus Cloacimonadota bacterium, assembly GCA_023392795.1. GTDB lineage: Bacteria > Cloacimonadota > Cloacimonadia > Cloacimonadales > Cloacimonadaceae > UBA5456. The sequence continues at coordinate 2,299 of JAEWNJ010000002.1, read as the reverse complement.
AGGTACTGCATGCAACATGCCCGGCAAGGTGTAGTCATCAGTGTATTTAGCCCTTCCTGTTACTTTGGCATAGGCATCATTTCTATAGGCCATATTCTCCTCCGCTTAGGATGTTCATCAGAGCCATCACCCGATCCCTGGTCAGCAGCCGCAGATGCTCTGCCTTGATCCTTCCGGAGCGAACGAAAGCTGCATTGATGGATGTGAATAAAGTGCCAATTCCTTCGATGCCACAGGGAACCTTTTCGGGCTGATCCCTGTACCGGTCCTTATCGGCATTGGTAAAAGCGCAGTGATCGCTGGCCAGAATATCAAATACGTCGTCTTGCAGCAGCTCCCCCATCATCCCCCGGGATTGCTCGCTGCGAAAGGGCGGAGTGCAGATCATACGATGGGCTTTATCCCCCTTCAGATCATCCTCGCTCTGCAGCAGATAATGCGGGGCGGTTTCGCAAGTGATGCCCTGAAAGTGCTTTTTTGCTTCTTTGATCAACAGCGCTGCCCGGGGTGAAGACACGTGCACGATATGCACTGGATGCTTATGCTTCAGGCTTAGCTCCAGAATCTTTTCCACCGCTACGATTTCGGCAATCTCCGGACGCCGGAGACAGTGGTCGTGAGGGTGCCGGAAAGGATGCCGGGCAGAGTATTCCGCCACGCATTCATCATCTTCGCAGTGTACCAGGATTCTGGTCTTTTGGCTGCTCAAAGCTTCCATCCATTCTGCGATTTCCCGGTAGGATTTGTACAAGCCTTGAGGCTTATAGGTGGTATAAAACTTTAGATCAGTATCGGAGCCCAGCAGGGGCAACACCTCATCGATGGCATCGGAAACTGGGGTAAGATGCCAAAACACCTGCCCTGGAAAGTACCGCTGAGCGCTTTCCCGCATCCTCTGCAGACAGGTCGCCAGGCTTTGAGAAGCGGCCTGAGTTACGAAAGCCCCGATCCCCTTCAGGGGCGGATCATCCGGATCTGCTGCTTTGCTGCATAGTTTTGCGAGATCGGAGAAGCCATCTCTGAGAGTGTATCCGCCGATATCTTCGCCCACATGTACGTGGAAATCCAGATAAGCTGGTTCAGGCATCAAACTTCACCGCCCGGATGTCCTTCAAACCATGACCAGTGAGCATCAGCACTGTTTTGGCCCCTTCTTCGATCAACGCCTGTTCTTTGGCTTGATAATATGCCGCCAGAGTAGCTGCACTGGAAGGCTCGCAAAAGATGCCGCTACGCTCAGCCAATAGCCGTTGCGCTGCCAGAATCTCGTTATCAGATACTCTGCGGGCAGCCCCGGAGCTTTCCTTCAACGCCCGATACGCCAGATGCGCCGCCGAGGGCGTTTTCACCGAGATGGAATCGGCCACGGTCTGCGGGCTTGCTGCATCCCGGTAATATCCATTTTCCATATAGGAACTGATCGCGTCCGAGCTCTCCGCCTGCACAGCCACCAGCCTGGGCAATTTACCAATGATCCCCGCCTGCATCAGATCGGTAAAGGCTTTGTGGATCCCGCTGAGGATCACGCCATCACCTGTGGGGATAAAGATGTAATCCGACACCCCTTTCATCTGAATATAGAGTTCCAGTCCGGCAGTCTTTTTCCCCTCAATGGTATAAGGGTGATAGGCTGTATTCCGATTCAGGCATTCGTGATTCGCCGCATAGTCCAGAGCGGCGGCAAAGGCATCGTCATAAGTGCCGTCCACCCTGTGCAGTTCTGCCCCATGAATCCTGATCTGAACCAGTTTGGCTTCTGGAGCAGTGGCAGGCGTGAAGATCACCGCTTTTAATCCCGCTGCGGCACAGATGGCAGCCAGTGAAGAAGCGGCATTCCCCGTGGAGGCGGCCACTATCTCTCTGATGCCCAAACGATTGGCTTCTGCCACCATCAGAAAGGACGCTCTATCCTTGAAGGATCCGCTGGGATTCACCCCATCGAACTTCAGATACAGCGTTTCCGCTGCAAAATTGGCGCATTCGATCAACGGAGTACAGCCGACCGGGAGAGGTGGGAAGTATTCCTTTTCCAGCGGACAAAACAGCTCACACAGCTTCTCCATCTTTTGCTGCGCACCAGCATTGGGAAAAGCTGATAGATATTCCATCCATCCGCTTTTGATGCCATCGTAATCGAATACAGCTTCCAATATACCTTTGAGCGGCATGCCAGGACGGTAATCCTGAGCACACTTGTCACACAAGTAGTTTAGGGGGGAGGGATCGAATTCCTTCCCGCACATGGTACATCGGAGGCTTTTTAGATAGGTCATGCTTTCAGGGTATAGATCAAAGCCGC
>JAEWNJ010000110.1 GCA_023392795.1 Candidatus Cloacimonadota bacterium | reverse complement strand
TTATCAATACTTCTTTGATTGATGAAGGTCAGAATGTGGGAACTCAGGTGAAATACAACTTCCTCGACAAGGAAGTGTATCACAACGCTGTTTATTACTACTGGCTGGAAAACGTTGACCTGAACGGAGAGACAGAGTACTACGGACCCATCACGGCGTACGTGAATGCAGATGGCGAAGGCCCCGGCATTCCGGAAATCCCGCTCGAAACCAAACTCTTTGCCGCTTTCCCCAATCCCTTCAATCCTGCTACGAATCTGCGTTACAGCATGAAGGAAGCCGGAGATGTGCGCATCGATGTATTCAATGTAAAAGGTCAGATCCTCAAGACCTATCATAACAGCCACAACCTACCCGGTTACTATCAGGTAAACTGGGATGGTCGCGATCTGAATGGTCGCCCCGTCTCCACCGGAGTCTATTTCTACCGCATGACCAGCGGCAACTATAGCTCCACCAAAAAGATGGTAATGGCAAAGTAAGTCAGGATTCCGATCCTGTCAGCTTGGGGCGAACTGCGGTTCGCCCCTTTTGATTTCTCCCACAAATGGCTGAAGAATGTACGATGTACAATTTACGATTTACGATTTACGATGTACGATTATCTCACGCGGATTGCGCAGATCACGCGGATTAGTCTCCCACAAATGAACACGAATAAAAGATCACAAATGAACGCGAATGGGAGTTTTGAGGTTTTCGAGTTTTCAAGTTTTGAAGCAGTCGTAAGTGTGGAGATATCGCTGCGAAGGAAAGTTTTGAGGTGCGGGTGCCCGGAAAGGAACGAGGAGTTGGATTGCAGACGTCCTCGTCTGCATAAGCAGCTTTGGTTGCTTGCTTTTCCAGTCTTCGGCCTCGATCGACACCACCCGGGTGCCCAAAGCAGAGCTCAGCGAAGGTTTGGGGTGAGGCCGATGTTTCATACTAAACGCCATATTACTCGTAATAATCTGTATGTAACATCTTGAGATTTGATAAATTCCTTCAACTCAATTGCACGCTTGACATATTTATTGGGTAGCTTACATTGGAAACGCCTTGAAACCTTGCTCGCGAAATCTATCGTAACATATTGCCATATGCTACGTTAGAGGTATCTCATTAATGTGCCGGTATTGACTTTATGGTCAGCTTGACGGCAGCTTTGATTTGGATAAACATTAAATGCTGGAGAAAAAAGATGAATTCTTGTTTGTATCAAAGCTCAGGTGCTAAAGCCTCTTGTATAACGGCTTGGAGGCAATATTTAGACCACACAGCATTAAAGCCAGGTACACAACTGTCCATATTTTTCCACAAACTGCCTCGATATCAATCTCAAAGTGCCTCTCTGAGCTCATCAGAACAGGCAAATGCTTTACTTTCTTCAAATCTTTCAAAGCAAATCTATCCTCTATGCCTGGAGGACTCCAATTTATCCTATGGTATCAAGATTCAAACTGGCTGCAGAAGATCTGCCAGCCTTGTTTACATACACATCTCATAAATGGAGAATGAGTTATGAAGAAGATTGTTATTATTAGCATGATCATGATGATCATGACTTGTTTATCAGCTGTAACCTGGCAAATTGCCTTGTATGATAGTTATGGCGATGGCTGGAATGGCGGTATGATAACTGTATTTGTGAATGGCAGTGCAGTTCTTACCGATATCACGCTGTCCAATGGATATGGCCCTGAGTATCACAATATATCGATTGCCAATGGCGATGAGCTTACTACGGATTATACACAAGGATCTTACAGCTCTGAGAATGAATACCAGATAATCGATCACAATGGCAATGTAGTGGCGATACAGGGCGCTGATGATGAAAGCCCTGGGGATATTACGACACCTTTGGTGGCCAGTATTATAGCGGGAACACCCGATCCTGCTTCCAATCCCAATCCTGCTCACCAAGCCACTAATGTCCCGATAAATGGAAACCTAAGCTGGGATTTTGGTGCTGATACAGATGCTTACGATCTTTGGTTTGGCCCTACCGGCAGCATGGTTCAAGTCGTTGACGGAGAAGCATCTGGGGCAAGTGGTTCTTTTGCCTACAATGATCTGCCGAATAATGCACAGTATTCCTGGCGTGTAGACACCATCAATAACACATCTGGGATTACATCCCCTGGACCAGTATGGACATTTGCTACAGCTTTACCAGAAGGATTGGTAGAGATTGGGAGTGGATCTGTTACAGGTTATAATCTCCCCCTGAATCCATACTATGGGTACAATTATTCTCAGACAATCTACTTACAGAGCGAAATCAATGTTTCTGGTCAGAGAATCGAGAAATTGTTTTATGACTGGAACGGTCTGGCCGCTGGAACCAATACTAAAGACTGGACCATTTACATGGGGCATACCCCGAAAACAGCTTTCTCAAGCGTATCTGATTGGGTCCCCTTCGCAGATCTGACAGCGGTTTTCAGTGGTGTGGTTACCCTGCCTGCATCACCAGGTTGGGTGGAAATCGTTCTGACATTACCTTTTGCCTATGATAACACTAATAATCTGGTGATTGCTGTGAACGAATACACTCCTGAATATGACGGAGACTTAGCTAAGTTCTTGGGCACGAGTGTTGGAGCGTACAGAGGCTTGCGCTTGCAGAATGATTCCTCACCTTATGATCCCGCATCCCCCGATCCAGGTGCACGCGAATCAGGGATAGCTAATATTGCTCTACAGTTCGGTGAAATTCCCACGGATCCGGTCTTTTACATCACTCCTGTAGAGAAAGATTATGGGGTGATTGACTTAGGCACTTCCGCAAGCCAGACATTCACTATTGTAAATACCGGCTTAGGAACCCTCACGATCGACCATGAAGCCGTCACCATTATTGGGGAAAATGCCTCTGAATTTATGCTAAGCCCGATCTCCACTGACTTCAACCTTAGCAACGGTCAGACAGCTGAGATCACGATTACCTTTATACCTTCGACTACAGGTACAAAAACAGCACAACTGCAGATTTTCGATAATACTTCTCCCGGTAAGATGGGCGTGAAGTCCGGTGCGAAAGCTACTCACCTTGTAAATCTTAGCGGTGTGGGTCATGACAGCACAATAAGCAGTTTACCATATATCCAGACATGGGAAGTAGATGAGCTAAGACATGGTTGGGGTGTTTATGACTTCAACAGTGATGGTATTGTCTGGGGTCTCACTGGTGAAGACAATAATGCCATCTGGATCGGGTATAACTCATACCAGGCGATGAATGATTGGGTGGTTAGTCCCCCCGTAGTTCTGACGGGTGGGGAAACTTATACTGTTACCTACCAATATCGAGCATATTCCTCCAGTTATCCAGAGAATTTGAGAGTCGCCTATGGAGATACCCAATATCCAGCATCATTAACGAATGTAATTGCAGATCACTTTGCATTTACTAACACTGAATACGTGACCGGAAGTGGAACCATAACTCCTGCAGAAGACGGCAACTATTTCGTTGGTTTCCAGGGATACAGTGACGCTGATTTGTTTTACATCTATCTGGATGATATACGCATCTTGCCGGTGGATACCCAGATCGGTCAGGGAGTAGTGTCCGGTGGCAGCGTTGACATCGAAGTGCCGGAATTAGAAGGGATCAGTCCGCACATTAATATCGACGGATTGACAAATGGCGCAGTTATCCAAGCTGTTGCCGGCTATTCTGATGCTGGTCTTCCCAATGCGGGGCTTAGTTTGAGCTTGTCCGGTGCAAACTTCAGCGGTGCCACCATTTCGATAGATCATAACATGGGATTTGTTCCGCAGCAAATTGCCTACAAGATACTTCCCGGAGGATGGGTAATCATGACTTCCGGAAGCTCCGAAGTCTTAACCTGGAATGAGACAAGTGTCATCTTTACTCTGGCCGTAAAAGCAGATGGTGATTTGGAAATAGTATTTCCTATTGATGGAGATTCGACCCTTCCCGTCACTCTTTCCAGCTTCACCGCAGTACTCACTGCAGACATGCATGTGAACCTGACCTGGGTAGCGGAAACCGAAGTGGATCATGCCGGATACAACGTCCTGCGCAGCGAAGTGAAAGAGCTTTCCACTGCTATCTTTATCAATACTTCTTTGATTGATGAAGGTCAGAATGTGGGAACTCAGGTGAAATACAACTTCCTCGACAAGGAAGTGT
>JAEWNJ010000096.1 GCA_023392795.1 Candidatus Cloacimonadota bacterium | reverse complement strand
TGCCGATGAACAAGAAGGTGGGCAAACTCTCCAAAGGCATGAAGACCAAGCTGTATCTGCTCCTGACCCTGTCCCTCGATGTGCGCTATTTGCTGCTGGACGAGCCTACGCTGGGCCTGGATATCGCCTTCCGCAAGGAGTTCTTCAACATCATCCTCGGGGAGTTCTTTGACGAGCAGCGTACGATCTTCATCTCCACCCATCAGGTGGAAGAGGTGGAGGATATTCTGCAGGAGATCATCTTTATCGACAAGGGGAAGATCATCCTGAATGAAGAAGTGGAAGCCCTGAAGCAGCGTTTGCATGTGATCACCATCCCTGCCGACCGGATAGCGGAATTGGAAGCACACAAGCCAAAAGTGATCAATAGCACTATGGGTTTCGTAAGTGCCGTGGTGGACGCGAAAGTGGAGATCGAAGGTGCGATCTACAATCGTCCCAAGCTTGCAGATATCTTTATGGAATATGTAGGAGGAAATTATGAAGCAGTTTAAGGCATTGTTACGCAAGGAATGGCAAACCCACAGATTCACCTTTTTGATCCCTTCGTATGTGGTGACAGCCTTCTTCGTCTTCTCGGGACTCATATCCATTTATGGTGCCATACGCTATGGCATGCCGGATTTTATCAGCATTGGTGATACCAGCAGGATCGATCCCGATCTGGTGATCCGAGGTATGCTATATTCGATGTCTGTTGTCCTGGGTTGGTTTTGCATCCTGTCCTCCATGCAATCGAACGAAAACATGTTGAATGGTGATTATGTAAAGAATTGCGAGATCATGCACAATTCCCAGCCAGTAAGTATATTGAAGATGATGGCGGCAAAGCTGACGCTTTCCATTCCTTTGATGATGATCCAATATGCCCTGCTGGCTGTGATCAGCGGAGCGATAATCGCCGGAGTACTCGGCATTATCGGCGTTTACAGTTTTGGTACCTGCATTTCGGCCGTCCTGAGTCCCCTGGTAATGATCTTCCTCTCGATGATGTCCATCACAGCCATATTCTGGCTATTCTCCTGCATGTTTCGGAAACAGGCTTTTCTGAAACTCTGGATTAGTCTGGCTGTAATCGACGTCTTTCGGCTGCTGGTAATGAGTATCTGGCAGGAAATTCAGCTGTTCAGCCCCATTGGTTACTACTTCAGGATCTTCTTCTTGCCATTTAGCATGATCAGATCCGACATGGTAACCTTTAAGGTGGCCTGGCAGAGCATTGGGATGTATGAAAACCTGATCGCTCTGCTGGTGAGCGTCCTGATGTTTATCGCCGGATACTTCATCTACAAGCGTAGAGAATTGAGTTAAATAAAGACACATATAAGATAAGAGACTATGGACAAGGACGTTCATAGTCTCTTTTTTTATAAGTTATACAATTTCCACTTCGAAATGACATAATCCACGGGGCATGGGGCTCCAGCCCCATACATTATGGAGTGGTGGGCGGAGCATGGATTATGTCATTTCAACTAAACGCGATGATAATCAATATGCTACCTGGAATAAACGGATTTCCTCTTCCGGACCCTCTGCTGGCTTACTCGCATGTTTCGACCCTCATGCTACCCTCTTGCGTGGGACGTGGGAGGCTCGGAAGAGAGTGGCAGGTAGCCGGGTAGCCAGAAGAGACCCTGTAATAGACCAGATTCTACAGACCCCAGAAACGCAGGGTCTTCTGGATCATGATTTCGTGAGTGATACGCTCTTCGCTGGGCTCGTAGCTGAAGGTATAGCCCACGCGATACTGTTTTGGCAAAACAAGGCGCAGCGAGGTGTCATGCGATACCATCAGCCTGGTCTTTTTTTGCAAATCGGTAGCTTCCTGCAAGCCCAGTTCATAATCCACGAAGAAGCGATAGCCGAGGTACTTGCTCATGGAAATGGACAGATTATTTAGCAGAATGGACGATGAAAAGCGGTTGATATCGTTGGTGAGATTGGAAAGATCCGCCATATCGGCCAAAGATGATGGGTCAGAGGAGTATTCCGTAAAGAGATTCTGGATGAAGCCGGCGTTGATTGAGAAGCTATCGAGAGCCAAAGTGCGGCGTATCCAATTTTCCACAGGATAGAAGATGGGGGTGAGTACGGTGGAATTGAGGTTGCCGCCGATCAGACCCAAAGCTTCATCTTGCAGGAGGTTCTGTTTTTGCTCATCGGGCAATTCGTCCATCGACTGGTTGTAGCGCAGGCGAGAAAGTACCTGTGTGATGTTTCGGTCGGCAGGATTATCGCTGGTGAGCGAGATTTCCAGGCGATCCAGCAGACTCTTGTCAAATTCAGGAGTGGAGCGTACGTTCAGGCTTACAGTGCTGCCATCCGGAGTTCGTTTGTAGAAATGCCCCTCCACATTCATGATATCCTGCTGATCTATCATCGAGATGGCGATGTTATCCACCTGAAACACGGTGCCAAAGAAATCCACTGTGCCACGCTCGGAACTAATGAATACTTCTTTTACGATGAAGGCATTGCCATCATAGAGTAGATGTAAAAAGCCGCCGGGCTGAAGGCTGAGATTGGTGGGATAGGTTACATAGCGGACGTTCTCGCCGATATTGACAAAAAGATCCATCTGGAAAGGCAGAGGGACAGGATCCGTATCCGGTTTTTTGCCGGTGGAACGCACGGAAAGAATGAGATTGAGCAGGTTGTCTGCTCCCGGAGGGAAGAGGATATCGAGATTGGACGCAGTAACATACGCTTCTATCTTCATGTCGTCGAAAGGTCCCTTGACCGTCGCATACCTGCTGTTTTGCCCTTTCAACGCTATGTTTGATAAAGTCTTGGGGGGCGCTATCACGGGGATTGTGGCCTGGATGCCGGGCTGGTCGATCATCACGCGGAAATAGCCCAGATCCAGAAAACCCAGGACGAAGTGATCTGTGGGTTCGGGATCAAAGACGTTATTCAGATAAAAGCTGCCATTGCCCATATCAAAAGTGCTGCGTTGAATCATGAAGCGGTTGTCGGTGAAAATGCCCTTCAGTTCGATATTACGCAGCGCTTCCACCTGGTCTTTGAGCATAATGTGCCCGCTGTGAATATCGATGTTTCCGCTACGTACGATGAATTGCTCGTCATCGTTACCCACGCTGAGACTGATGTTGGACACTCCGCGAGAATCGACTATGTAATCGGTGAGCTGCTTCAGCCAGGGGAATAGCTGGCCTTTTACATCGATATTGAGAGTGCGGTCACTTTCAAAGAATTCATTCTTTACCACATTAAAACCCAGGGAGCCCTTGGCAGTGGCGGTAAAAAGGTCTTTGGCGACCACCCATAAGCTGTCCACAATGAGCGCTTCCGCTTGCTGCGCAGCCCTCACGACGGCTTTGTCGATGTTGAACTCCCCAAATTGCAATTCGTTAGCTCTGAGATCGGCGTCGAATTCGATCTCTCGTGTATGGGATAGAACGTTGGTTATCTCGATGCCGGCAGTACCGCTGAAACGTCCCAATCCGGGCGGCTGAGTAAGCACATCCTGCAGCTTTAGATCTTCCATGGCGGCATCCAGGGCGAAACTGATCTGAGGTAGTACGCTGCCGGAACCGCTGAGTGAAAGCAATTCCTGGGATTTGGACATCACGTTGCCCAGTATGCTGATGTCCTCGGGAACCCCTTTTAGCCTAAGATCAAGATCCAGAGGAATCACGGAGATCAAATCCACACTCTGGATATTGAGCCAGGTATCTAGCTGGCGATCTCCAGCGCGATTGTAAGTAGAAAAAAGCGATAAGCCTTTGAAATCGGGAACCATCAGCGCCAGATCGGGGTAATAGGCACTTAGCTTGGCAGTGGTGAGATCGTGCATGGCTACTTCAAAGCTCAGATCCTGCCAGTTCTTCAGGTTTAGATTGCCTGAGAGATTCACGATGTCGTTCAGCTTGAAACCGTGGATCCTAACCCTATCATCAGCATAAGCAGCGGAGATTTCCAGAGCGAAGGGCTGTTGATTGAAAAAGCTATCGTGGCTGTTTACAAAAGCGGTGGCAGAGAGATCGCTGATATCCATGCTTCCCAAAACCGAGAGATGGCTGTCCAGCAGTAACTCACGCGTGCTTTTTAGCGCGATATCGGAGCTGGTCCAGATTTTATTACCCAGCATCATCGCCTTTATTTTAGCTCCGACGAGAGGCTGATATCGTTCAATGAGCTTATGAGTGATGAAATCCCCTGGCGCGATATCCTCAAAATCTGCGTCAAGAAGGAGATGGCGACTAATGAGATCGCCGGAAACATTGAGTTTGAGCCCCTCAGCCGTGTCTAGCGAAGAACTCACGATCAAGGACTGATCCAGAGGAACCATCGATGCCACGCCGTTTACATGGTGCAGCCGCGCATCACGGTAAGCCAGGTCGAGATCGTCCAGCTTTACATTGAACATGGGATAGGGTTTTAGTATCAAGCCTTCTACATCAATGCCACCACGGGCAAAGTAAGGAACATTGTCCTCCGCGAGTGGCTGGGTATCCAATCTGGCTTTGAGAGCAAGCAGGCTTGGATCAAAATTGCCAGACAGTGAAAAAATCTGGTTTTCCCATACCCCGTTATCGAGGCTGAGAGTGGCAAGATGATCCTTGAAAGCGGCGTCCAGCTTGATCGCGCTGAATGCCCAGTTTGCGTAGGCCATTTGATCCGAACTCGCGCTTAGGGTTATATCAGGATCCTTGATGTTGCCATTCGCTCTCGCTTCAGCATGCACCATCCCCGAGAGCTGGGGCAGGATCATGCCCAAGTCCAGATTAGCTTTGAGAGCAGATCCGTCAAAACTCATCCTTTTGCCGATGTTGCGTAGCATGAAATCAGCTTCGATATCGCTGCTGCCCAGGGTGGAACGGGTAAGCCGCCCGCTGAGATTGGCGCCATCAGCCTCTGCGCTGATCAGGGGGATTTTTACCGGGTATTTATCCAGTAGCACGGCGGTGCTGTTCCAGATCAGGGCTTTCCCCATGTACATCGCAGCCGAAGAATCGGCAGGTTCGCGATAGGAAGCGTTGAGATTCAGTTCACTACGAAAATCACGAATGTCGGGATGGGTGATGTACAAGGGTTTGAAACCTGCGATATCGGCTTCAGCCCGGTCAATTCTCCCGCGGTCAAGACGCCCCAACACGCTTATCGTACCGCCAAGAGAAGTGTTTGCCTTCAAGTCTATATCGATAAACTTGTTATTGTTTACTATCAGGTTTATGTTGCTAAGGCTTTCTTCTATAGAGAGATTGCCCCTATTTACGATCTTGAGTGGGATGTGGATGTTGGCACTGAAACTCCCGTCTTCCAGAGTAAGTTTCCGGAAGTATCCGCTCAGGTCAGGGAGCTTGAAATCCCTTCTCGGTTTGTGCCTGCGGGTTTTGGGCTTGGGGGTGTAATTGAGCGCTACAATGGGTTTTGAGATTTCCACGCTGCCCACCACCCCTTTGGGTTTAAAGCCGCTGAAGATCAGTTTATAGAGATTGTAGCTTACCCGGATGTTATCGGCATCCACCGAGATTAAGCTGTCTTTGGTGGCAAAATGGAGGTTTTGCGCGAAGATCTGCTTGTCGCTGATGTGCAGATCGGTCATTGAGATTTCGGCTTTCAGCAACGTACCTACCATGCCCGTGAGCCAGTTTCGGAATAAATTCCTGCCCCCGAAGGCATACCAGAAGCTGAAGAATAGGACATTTATCAGTATCAGGATGATAATCAGGGAGAAAAACTTGCGGGGACGACGCATGGCCTTAACCGGAGATCAATACTCCGCTTGTGAGTTCGTATCTTGTAGGAGCTTTGGCAGCAGCTTCCACGTCGTGCGTGACGATCACAAAAGCCTGCCCCAGTTCGCGATTGAGCTTGTGCATCATATCCCATACTTCCGTACTGTGTCCGGGATCCAGATTACCGGTTGGTTCATCCGCAAGCACCAGAGCGGGGGAGTTTGCCAGCGCGCGGGCCAGGGCAACTCTTTGCTGCTCGCCACCGGAGAGCTGATTGGGATAGCGGTTCAAGCGGTCTTGCAGGCCGAGTATGCTAAGCAGTTCCCTGGCTCTGACGAGAGCTTTGGCGCTGCTCTGACCGGCTATCATGATTGGCAGCGCGACATTTTCAGCCGCACTGAGATCTTCCACTAGATAGTGAAACTGGAATACAAAGCCCAAGTCCTTGTTGCGGATGGCAGCTGCATCATGGCTCAACGCAGAAATCTGCCGTCCTCTGATGTGAATCTCACCTGTGTCCGGCGCATCCAGCAGCCCCATTAGGTGCAGTAAGGTACTCTTACCACAGCCACTTTTACCCGTGATGCAGATGAAATCATGTTCATCCACCTCTAGATTGGTGCCTAGTAACACTTCAATGATCTGGTCACTATCGTGATAGGCCTTTCTGATGTCGTATGCGGCTGCGATCAAAACATACTCCTTATGTCTGCCGGCGAAAGAGCGAGATAATCTGAACTCTATCTATCTGCTTCAAAGGCAGAATAATGCACAATGAGATCAACAATGTAGAAATCACAAAGACAGCGCCCAGATTGAAGGGGGTAATGCCCGCCTGGATGCTATCAATGAAATAGACGTCTCCTTTTAAGCGATAGAAGCTCTGCAGCTCTACCAGCCAGGAGAGGAAAGCACCAAAGAGCTGACCGATGATCACCGCCAAGATGGCTGCCAGACCGACGCGCCAGGCAAACATCCGCTTGATAGTTCTGGGGGATGCACCCAAGGTCTTTAGCACAGCTATCTCATTGCCTTTATCGATGATAATGGTGCTAACTGCAGAGATTACATTGAATCCTGCTATTAACACCAAGAAAGCAAATACGATGAAGATCAACCACTTTTCCATCTCTACCAGTTGTAAGAGGCTGTGGGCGTAAGTATCCCAGGAGATCAAAAGGTAGCCGGGGTCCAGAAGAGGGGTCAATTCCCTTACTGCGGCGGATGCTTTTTCAGGATTCATGATGCGCAGTTCGACCTTGGTGATCGTATCGGGTAGCAGGAGTAGCTGTTCTGCGTCCTTGAGATTGGCTATCACGATACTGCGGTCGTTTTCGTAATATCCGGAACGGTAGATGCCGGCAATCCGGTAGCTTTGGAGTCCGTTGTAAATACCCAGGGGGCTGATGCGATCCAATTGCGGGTAGATCAGGCTGATACTCTGGCCAATGCCCAGCCCCAGTTCTTCCGCGAGATAATGTCCAATGATCACCTCTCCTTCAGCCGGGATCCGGTAGTTTTCTATGTACCTGGCATAGGGGAATTCCAGGCTAAAGTCATAGGCTTTGAGATTGGCGTTTCGGATTTTGGTATCGGACTGCGCCATCAGCGAGTAATGTAAGGTGGGGATGGCTGAGGTGACATCATCGTGAGTGCTTAGCTTTGCGATCACTTCATTGGCCTGATCTTGGGTCAAAAACGAGCCGTCCGCTGCTTGGACGCTGGTATGCGCAAAGCTATCCAGTAAAAGGGAGCGCAGAGTGCTTTCATAACCCTGAAAGAGGTTGAGCCCGGCGGAGAGAATGCCCACGGATAGCACAATGCCCAAAACCATGAAGACAAAACTGAAGCGGAAAAGATTCCGCTTTGGCGCTTTGAGGTATCGAGACAGGAAAAAGGCTTCCAGCCTATCCATCGGGAGCCTCGGCATTTATGGTCTGTTCGATGGAGAGGGGCAGACGTTGAGTGGACGTGACCCGGTTGATGATAAGCTCTGAGATCAGGCCCAGGGAGATGAATTGTAAACCGCCCAGGATCATCAGTATCCCTAGAAAGAGCAGGGGACGATTTGAAAGGGGCATGCCATAAAAGATCTTCAGCGCGGCCAGGTAGATGGTCAGCAGAGTCCCTGCCAGCGTGGCCAGCAAGCCTACTCTGCCAAAGAGATACAGGGGACTCTTTACGTATTGGGTAACCATCTTGACGGTCATCAAATCGAAGAAGCCGCGTAGATATCTCTCGATGCCGTACTTGCTCTTGCCATACTGACGAGCACGATGTTGCACGGGGATTTCGCCGACTTTATAGCCCAGTGAATGCGCCAGGGCGGGGATATAACGGTGCATCTCTCCATATAGAGAAAGCTCTTTGACCAGGGTCTTACGATAGGCCTTGAAGCCGCAATTGTAGTCTTTCAGTTTTAGCTTGAAAGTGTGAGCGGTAACGCTATTGAACAGCTTGGAAGGCAGTCTTTTATGTAGTGGATCGAGACGTTTCTTTTTCCAGCCGGAGACCAGATCAAAGCCCTCATCCAGTTTGGCCAAAAACGCTGGGATTTCGATGGGATCATCCTGCAAATCCGCGTCCATGGTGAAGACGACCTCGCCAGTAGCTAATTCGAAACCCTTTTGCAGTGCCGCAGCTTTGCCAAAGTTGCGTCGGAACTTGATGACCTTTACGCTCGTGTCATGCGCGGCCAGCTCTGCCATGATCTGGAAACTAGCATCAGTGGAGCCGTCGTCGATAAAAATGATCTCCGCCTCGTGAGTGCCCAGATTGGTCTTGATTTCGTGGTATAGCTGCTTCAGCGAATCAGCTTCGTTCAATACCGGAATCACAAAGGAAAGTTTCACGATCAATCTCCTGTATCAGATGAAGATCCCAGCCAGGCTAAGGGCCAGCGAAGCAGTGAGGGGGATCTTGATGTTGTCATCCAGAGGGATCTTCCCCAATTCAGCCGCTGTGGCAGATAATGATCCGATCAGCGTCAGCCAGGGGTTTTGCAGCCAAAAGATGCCAAAAATGAAGCAGGAAACAAAGCAGGCCAGGCTTCCTTCCAGACTCTTGTTGTTACGCAGGAACTTACGCTTGCCAAAGTTCATCCCTATCATTGCTGCGAAAGTATCGCCGATACTGAGGAAAGCAATGGATGCGCTGGCAATAATGGGTTCGAAGAAAGCTACGCAGAGCATGCTGGCAAAGAGCAGATAGGTGGCTCCGGTAAAGTCCTTCATCTCATGCTTGCGCAGGATGCGTCCGAAAATGCGGTGGAAGGTCTTGCGAAAGCTTTTCTGCCAGAAACGGTGAAACTCGATGACCAGGCTGATCACCAGGGACAGGAGGAGCAGGACGAAAGCCAGCTTGCGGTTCTCAAAGCCCAGGATGTAACGATAGCTGAGGGGAATCACCAATGAACTGAGGTGAACTGATTTCCTGAGAGTCTCGTTTAGCCATCCCATAATCGCGAGTGTAATGTACTAAAGCACCCTGGTGATGCGGATCTGATTCTGTGAGCGCCACATGATCAGGCAGTCCACTTTGTTGTCACGGGGCAGATGCTCGCTGCCGTTATCAATGCCGAAGGCAGAAAAGTCACTGTAGCTAACCCCTTTGACCAGTAAAACCGGCTCGGGGTTTTGTTGTCCCCAGGGTAGCAGCGATTCCACTTTCTGCCAGTTCTCGATATTCAATTCGTCCAAGCTGCACTCGGCGTCATACAATAGCGGGGCGTCGAGATCGGGAGCGATAAAATTCTCCGTGAGATACTCATTGAAGCACTCCAGGAAATGATCATACTCCGAGGGATCCATCGTGAATCCTGCCGCCTTGACATGGCCGCCAAACTGCTTCAAATGTCCCTTGCAGTGGCTGAAGGCTTCCACCATGTTAAAACCATCCGCACAGCGTCCTTCACATACCGTGTGTCCATTATGGTGCTTTAGCATGATGGTGGGGATGCCCAGACGGTTTACGATGTAGGTGGACGCCGTTCCCAACAGGGAATAAGGGATCACGTCGTCATCGTCGTAATATACGAAATGACTGCCCACAAAGTCTGTGGCCAGAGTATCAAGATAGTTAAACACGCGGTTCAATTCGCTTTCCCAGGAGTTCTTTTGCTCCTCCAGATCCTCAAAGAGCCGGGCTTTGGCGTCTGACAATTGCAAAATGAAGCGCAGAGCAGTGTGATGTCCCCCTTCTTCGCGGCCGTTGGCAATTAGCCGTGAAGTATAGGTGATGAAATTGAAGACATCGCCAGGATTGCTGACCCGGCTGTAGTTGCGCAGCAGGAATTGCACAGTTTGATCCTGTACATCTTCAAAATGATCCAGTACATAGCGGACAATGCTGCGATTGAGGCCTATCATAGGCACTTTATCGGCGATGGATCCCACTGCAGCCCAAAAGTAGCTGGCGGGATCAATGGGATGCTCCCACAACTTTGCCAGATAGCGAATTAACATCAGGACGACACCAACCCCGGCCAGAGCCTTGAAGGGATACTGGCATTCGGGCAATTGGGGATTCATGATGCTGTAAGCCTGGGGAATCATTTCTGGCTGAATGAGATGGTGATCGGTAATCAGTACATCGCAGCCCAGGGCATTGAGTTTCTCCACGCCGTCATAAGCGGAAATACCGTTATCCACAGTAATGACGAGCTTATGGCCACCTGCTGCCACATAGTCGATAAAGTTTTGCTGGATGCCATGCGGTTCCAGATTGCGATTGGGAATGTAGTAACTATGCCGCTGATATCCGCAGGAGTTCAGATACTGATACAGGATATAGGTACTGGTGATGCCATCAGGATCGTCGTGCCCGAAGATCACCATCGGTTCGTTGTTATAAATGGCTTCATGAATGCGCGTAGCCACTGTGTCGATATTGGCAAACAGCGATTCGTCGGGTAAATCCTCCAGATCCGCAGCCAAATCCTGCTCATTCAGATTACGAGATAGGAGGATGCGCTGAAAAAGATTACTTTTGCCATCTACCATGATTGAACGTCCTCCGCTACGGGGATGTCACGGGGCGCGGTGCGATCAGGCGCCTTGCTAAAGATATCGAAGCCGGTGATGCCAAACATGAGCATCAGGCTGTTATCGCTGAGTTTATTGGTATCCATTGAGCCACGCTGTAGATACTGCACAGCCAGATCCACGCGGCTGATCTTGTTCTTCAAGGGCAGGGACAGACCGGCGGTGAAAGCATTTTCATCGATATTCTCACCATTGTTATCTTCAAAGGGAAGCTGGCGATACCAATAGCCCAGACGCAGAGGAATACTGCGATACCAGTATTTCTGGTCCAATTCGGGTTCATACGCCATTCCCAAGCCTAGCTTGATGCCATCGCGCATGCTGTCATCGACCTGAGAATAGAGGTCATAGCTGGCGTCGGCCGATACTTTGAATTGCGGTATTGGTAGAGCTGTGTAACTGGCGACAACCTGCATGGGGAGATCATAAGACACATCCACAGGATCTTCCGTGGTATGAGTGGAACTGCGTTTGCTTTCTCCTTTCAGGGTCACGGGAAGGGTAGCATGTAGGCCCACACTGTGCTTATCGAAGCTCTGCAATGCACCGATGGTGAGGGTGGGATTCTTGTAGCTTTTCAGCAGAGATTCCCTGGTCGGCACTGTATTGGTTGGTGAGGTTTGCTCAAAAGTACGGTTATCATGCCCAAAGTAATAGTTTCCGCTGAGTCCCAGACTCAGGTTCTTGTAAGTATAGCTGTAAATCAGGTCGGCGCGGTACAGGTATTTCTCAGCTTCCTGTCGCTCAATCGTACTGTCTGGATGTGTGAATTGGTTATCGACCACCCCGGAGGCGATGGAATTGAATTGAAAGCCGATGCGATGACGCAGGATGGGCACTGAAACGCTGAAATAGGGGAAATCCAGGGCGTCGTCACGGAACTTTCTGGTCGTGCTCTGATACTCAGATTTATAGGAAGTGTATCCAGCGATTATCCCTGTGCCGAACAGGCTTTTATTGCTGCGGTTGCTCTGGGCTGGATTGGCATAGCCTGTGTTGTACCGGAACATATCGGAAGCGCCGGTATCGCCCATGCCCATGCTGTAGATATCGCGACCATAAAACTGCACGGGGAATCCGTAATATGAGAATATGGAATTGCCTGCCCATAGCGATAAAGCTGATAGGGCAAGGCCGAGCATAAAGAGCTTCTTCATTTTCTACTTCCTGATTTGTGGTGAGCCGGCTTGACTGGATCTGCCGGGATGCGGAAAAACTTGTATGCGTTGTTAAAAGCAGCTTCAGCCACTTCATTTGGTGTGATCCCTTTGACCATGGCAATCTTCTCTGCCACGAGGTGTAAGAGCAAAGGGGAATTGCGCTTACCGCGATGGGGGTGAGGTGGCAGATAAGGGCAATCGGTCTCGATCATAAAGCGATCCATTGGCACCAGGCGGATCACGTCGTCCAGATGCGAATTGCTGTAAGTAACGCTGCCGGTAAAGCTCATCATCCAGCCCGCATCCAAAACTTGTTGCGCGAAGATGATGTCACCCGAGAAGCAGTGAAACACCGCTTCTTTCACTTCCTGTTGCTGTAAGATGTTATAACACTCCTGATGTGCCTGACGGTCATGCACCACCACGGGTAGATCGTACTCCACCGCCAGATGCGCTTGATTGGCAAAAACCTCTCTCTGCACTGGGTAGGGAGAGAGATTGCGGAAGAAATCCAGTCCGATTTCACCGATAGCCACCACTTTCTTTTCACGAGCGTGCTTTTTCACCAGCTCAGCGTCAAAATCCTGAGCGTCATGAGGGTGAAAACCCACCGTGGCAAAGATGTGCTGATGCTTCTTTGCCAGCTCCAGCGATGAAAGCGCGGTTTCTTTGTTAAAAGCTATGTTTATGATGTATTCTATCCCACTGGAAAAGCACTTGTTGATCAGACTCTCCCGGTCGGAGTCAAAATCCGGAAGATCCAGGTGCGCATGCGTTTCGAATAGTTTCATGTTCCGTATCCAATCCCTTTTTTAGGTTTGTGCCAAAATACCGAAGTCCCCCCATCTTGTCAAAGATATTTTTGGGATCAGGATCGGTTTAAGCCTGCGTACTGAGCGGAAACGGCAATGGCGGCAGTTTCTGCCCTACAGATTAAGGGGAGAAGCTTGATGCTATGAATGTCCTGCAGGGCAATCAGTTCTGCCTCGCTGAAACCTCCTTCCGGGCCGATGATGAAACAGGGAGGGACGGTATTGTGGATATCTTTCAGCATGGTGATCTGCTCTACTTCAGAGCAGAGTATCGGCATATAACCCTTTTCCCGGATTAATGCGACAGTAGCCTCCAGCGGCAGGACGGAGTGAACCTGGGGTAGAAAGGGATTGTCGCACTGTTTAATGGCTGCCAGGGCGATCCTGGCAAATCTGGCTATGGTATGTTTGCCTTCATTGCGTACGGAGTACTTGCTGGTGAAGGGGAAAAAATCCCTTGCACCCAATTCTGTACACTTCTCTATTGCTAGCTCGTCGTGGTGGTTCTTCAAAAGGGCGAAGGCGATGGCATAGTGGGGGAGAGATGAATAGGGGGTTATGGTCTGTATGATTTCCAGATCTGCGCTCTGTTTGCCGATAAATACTACTCTTGCTTCGGCGAGATAACCCTTCCCGCTGTTCAACCGGATCAGATCACCGATATTCGTGCGTCTTACCCGGCTCAGATGGTGAAATTCATCACCCTGTAATGTTACAATCTTGCTGTCAGTACTGAGCTCAGGGCAGTAGTATGATGGCATAATCAGCTAAAATAGTCACGCAGTTTCTTAAAGAATCCTTTACCCGGCTTCATCTCTCGCTTGAGATCAAATTCACGCAGCTTTTCGTAGATGTCCTGTTCTTCCCGACTGATCTTTGTAGGTGTTACCAGGATAACTTTCACGATCTCGTCGCCCTTGCTGTATGTGTTGAGTCCTTGAATGCCTTGACCTTTCAGCCTGAAGAGCCTGCCACTTTGTGTCCCGGCAGGGATTTTCATCTTTACTTTGGCAGTGAGCGTGGGTACCAGAACCTCGTCGCCTAAAACGGCTTGAGACACAGAGATAGGGTATTCCATCACGATGTCATTACCGTGTCGTTCAAAAAGGTCATCCTGCTTTTCGTGGATGAGCACCAGGATATCTCCCCGTGAACCGCTGCGAGGTCCCACATTGCCCTGTCCTCTTAGGCGGATGTATTGGTTTTCTTCCACTCCCGCGGGGATCTTGACGTTGATTTCCTTCACCGAGCCCATGCGGCCTTCGCCATAACACTTGCCGCATTTATTCTTGATGATCTTGCCTTCTCCCCGGCAGGATGGGCATTCGGATACGGTTTGCATCTGACCAAAGAGCGATTGACGCACCTGACGCACCTGCCCAGTACCCCGGCATTGTGAGCATGTTTCCACCTGGGAATCAGCGCTGCCGCTGCCGCCACATTTGTCGCAGGCTTCCTTGGTGCCGATCTTGATCTTCTTCTCGGTACCGGTGGCAATCTCTTTCAAGGTGAGGGAAAGCTCGATCTGCAAGTCTTCACCCCGGTTTGATGAACGTCCGGACGATCTGCCGCCAAAGCCGCCCCCAAACAGGGTCTCGAAGATGGAGGAAAAGCCATCGCCAAAGATGTCGTTCAGATCACCGCGATGTGTGAAGTTGTCCCAAGAGAAGCCTCCCGCGCCAAATTGACTTTCCACGCCCGCGTGACCGTACTGATCATAGAGCTGTTTCTTGTCTTTGTCGCTCAGCACTTCGTATGCCTCGCTGGCTTCTTTAAACTTCTCTTCCGCTTCCTTGTTATCAGGGTTTTTATCGGGATGATACTGCATTGCCAGCTTGCGGTATGCTTTCTTGATCGTTCCTTCATCGGCGTTTTTGTCTACGCCCAACACTTCGTAGTAATCTCTCTTTGCCATGTCTTCTGATCTATCTCCTTCAAAAAGCTGCCCGAAGAGGGCCAAATATATCAAATGGAGCCCGGACAGCCGGGGATACCGGCCGTCTGAGCTATTCTTCCAATTTATTACTTATCGTCCACCACTTCGAAATCAGCGTCGATGGGACCGTCATTCTTCGGTTGTTCTTGCTGTTGACCTTGCGCGAAGTCTTCGGGATTGAAGCCGCCGGCGTTGGGATCAAAGCCTGCTCCACCGCCTTGTTGCTGTTGCATCTTGGCATAAACGATCTCTCCGAGTTTCTGTGCTTTCTTGCCCAGATTCTCTTTGATGGAATTCACCGTCTCAGCATCGCTAGCTTTGTCAAGCTGTTCTTTCGCGCTCTTGATTTCCGCTTCCAGATCGCTCTTCTCGCTCTCCGATAGCTGATCGCCATATTCGCCCAGGGATTTCTCTGTGCTGAAGATCAGGGCGTCCAATTCGTTTTTGGCTGCGATGAACTCCTGACGTTTCTTATCCTCTTCAGCGTGCATTTCGGCATCTTTGATCATGCGGTCGATATCTTCCTTGTTGATGCTACCGGCGCGGTCGATCTTGATGGATTGTTCCTTGCCCGTGCCCTTGTCTTTGGCAGATACGTGCAGAATGCCATTGGCATCGATATCGAAAGTAACTTCGATCTGTGGTACGCCGCGTGGGGCGGAGGGGATACCCACCAGGTCAAAACGTCCCAGGCTCTTGTTGTCATTCGCCATCGGGCGCTCACCCTGGAGTACGTGGATCGTTACAGCGGTTTGATTATCGGCCGCAGTGGAGAAAACCTGGCTCTTCTTGGTGGGAATGGTGGTATTGCGCTCGATCAGCTTGGTCATTACGCTGCCCAGAGTCTCGATGCCCAGAGAAAGTGGGGTAACATCCAGAAGCAGAACGTCGGACACATTATCATCACCAGCCAGAATGGCACCCTGAATTGCCGCTCCGATGGCTACAACTTCATCGGGATTGAGACTGCGATTGGGCTTTTTACCAAAGAAGCGTTCCACGGCTTCGCCTACGGCTGGAATGCGGGTACTGCCGCCAACCATCAGTACTTCCTGAATGTCGGAGGTAGCCAGTTTGGCGTCTGCCAGGGCGCGTTTGCAGGGGCCGAGCGTACGCTCTACCAGATCGGCGGTCAGGCGGTTGAACTCAGCCAGACTGAGATCCAGATTCAGGTGTTTGGGTCCCGTGGCATCAGCTGTGATGAAGGGCAGGTTAATATTGGTGGTTACTGTTCCGGAAAGCTCGATCTTGGCTTTCTCGGCAGCTTCACGCAGCCGTTGCAATGCCATGGCGTCTTTGCTGAGGTCAATGCCTTCCAGCTTCTTGAACTGATCCACGATCCAATCGATCACACGCTTGTCAAAATCATCTCCACCCAGGTGCGTATCGCCATTTGTGGCAAGTACTTCCACTACGCCAGACGAGATGTCCAAGATCGAGATATCGAAGGTTCCACCGCCCAGATCGTACACGGCTACCTTTTGTTCCTTCTTGTTTTCCATTCCATAAGCCAAAGCGGCAGCCGTAGGTTCATTGATTATGCGTCTCACTTCCAGCCCGGCAATGCGTCCGGCGTCCTTGGTGGCCTGGCGCTGATCGTCGTTAAAGTATGCCGGAACGGTGATCACAGCTTCGGTAACCGTGGTACCAAGATAAGCCTCGGCAGTTTCCTTCATCTTGGTGAGGATGATCGCAGAGATCTCTTGCGGGGTAAAATCCTTGTTTTGTACATCTACATGCACCGCCGCCTGATTCTTCACTCCGGATACTATCTTGTAAGGAACCTGCTTGGTCTCTTCGCTCACTTCGCCATGGTTGCGCCCCATGAAACGCTTGATCGAGAATACTGTATTCAGTGGATTGGTTACTGCTTGACGTTTTGCGTTTTGACCTACCAAGCGCTGACCGTCTTTTGTAAAGCCAACCACGGAGGGAGTGGTTCTGCCACCTTCCGCGTTGGTAATCACGACGGGTTTACCGCCTTCAACCACGGAAACACAAGAGTTTGTGGTTCCTAGATCAATTCCAATTATCTTTCCCATTTATTCCTCCTGGGTATTAATTTTTGTGCCATTGGATACCGCCACGCGTACGGGGCGGATCACTTTATCATGCATGGTGTAGCCATTTTGAATGATGGCTGCCACAGTGTTTTCTTCCATGTCGCTAGGGATGTGTGCTAGGGCATCATGATACTCGGGATCAAACTCCATGCCCAGAGCTTCGATCTTCTTCACACCCTCTTTTTCCAAAGCTTTTACCAATTGCTTTTCGATCAGCAGAATGCCCTGGATAAAGGAATTCTCCAGGTCGCCCGGCTTAGCGTTGGTAAATGCCCGCTCAAAATTATCCACCACATCGCAGATCTCCAGGGCCAGTTTCTGCGTTGCCAATCTGATCCAATCTGACTTTTCCGCAATGCTGCGCTTGCGGAAGTTCTCAAACTCCGCCATTACTCGCAGGTACTTATCGTTCAGTTCGCTTACTTCCGCTTCCAATTCAGAAATCCTTGCCTCAGGGTTCAATTCTTCCACTTCGGCTTTTGGTGTTTCTTGCTTGTTCTTCTCCGGATTCATCTTTATGTCCTTATTTCTTTTTTGACTCATCATTTCTCCTAACGAGGTACGATCATCCCGCGTCTAGTGGTTTGGGTGATCGTGGAGGTTACGTCCCTGATCAGGGGGATCAGCCTACGGTAATCAGTACGCAGAGGGGAAAGCACTCCCAGATATCCCGGGATGCCAAAGACCTCGTATTTACCGTAGATCAGAGCAAAATCCGACCATTTGGGATCAGACAGAGTCTCTCCCATCAGCACGTTCACATTCTGGAGGTCGTTGCCCCGCATGGCTGAGAGCAGAAAGTCCTGTCTTTGAATCAGATTCATAAAGCTCAAAATCACTTCTTTGGAATCAAACTCAGGCTGCTCCAGAAACTTGATACTTCCATCATAGTGAATGAAGAAATCGCTAATCTCAATGAAAGCCTTGTGCAATTCACTGAGGAATTGGCTTAACAAATCACTTTCACCTTCTCTACGTTCACGCATATCCACCAATACTTTATTGGCAATGTCATATACGCGCAGACCCACCAGTTCATCATTCAGATACCGCACCAGCTTCTTTAGTTGGGTCTCTGAGAGCTCATACTTACACTTCATGATCACTGTCTTGTCCAGCCCGCTATCCAGGCTCATCACAAACAGCAGCTTCTGATCGGAGATCGAAAATACCTCCAAGCGAGCCAGATAACCGTTGGAAACCTCCGGCTCGGCTACAAAAGAGAGTTGATCAGTCTCATGTGCCAGCATCTGCATTATGAAGTGCAGGGCACGCGGAGTGTCCTTGTAATTCTGGATCAGAAGCTCACGCAGAGTGTCCATGCGTTCATAACGCACCCGGTTGTGCGCGCCATGAATCACTTCGAGATACTTGCGATAACCACCGATAGTGGGTACTCTTCCCGCCGATGTATGCGGCTGCGAGATCATGTTCTGCTGCTCCAGCTTCAAGAGATCCAGACGCAGAGTGGCAGAGGACACATCCTGCAGATACTTCTCGCTCAATATTCTGGAAGAAACCGGTTCGCAACTGAGGATATACTCGTCCACCAACGCTGCTAGAGTGTGGTACAATCGAATCTGATTCTTTTTCATGCTAACCGCCTTCTAAATTTATTAGCAGTCACAAGGTCGAACTGCTAAACTAAGGACAAAGTAATCAAAGACCCAAACTTGTCAATCAAAAAGTGAGAGTGCTAAATTAACCCGCTTAACGTGGTAAGATATCGTTCTACAACCTGAATAAGAATCTCAGGCCGATATACCCTCACTGAAAACTTCCAATCTCCCACCATTTTTAGGCACTTAGACATTCTCTATGACTATCAGGATTCTTGCAACTTATACACAATTAAATGATCTGAAGTAAGTTAGCGTGTCAAAACACTCGACTCTTCTGCTCATCATATTTTAGACTTGGGCATTTGAAGTTTTTGTGATTGGATTTAAAGCTTTCAGTGAGGTTTATAAGGTTGATCTCATCAAAGACTTCCAATCCACCTTCTTCTTGATTCACACCGTATCTTGACTTTCAATTGGACTTTGAACTCGGATGGTCCATATCAGCACCTCAAATTGGGAGATGGACCTAACTCATTTTGTATCAATCTCAATCCTGAGTTACGCTCATACACGATGCCGAAGATTTTCCTGAACAATTACTTCAGACTTTACGAAGGTTATATCGTTCTAGTGCAGAGCAGTTATTGCATCAAAGACCCCATTCTAGTCCGTTCTATCAGCTATGAGTCTATCCGGGTACTTGCCACCCAGCACAACGACGCAGCCCACTTCACCACTCTCCCACTTCAGCACTTCACCACGTATTTGCCCCTCACATCCAGCCCAAGCCCAGCCCGAAGCTGAGGCCCATCACAGGATAATCTGAATTCAAGTCCGCAAAGGTTCTGCCAGAGAGCAGTATCACCCGGCCTATATGAATTTGGAACTCCAGCGAGACCGGAATGTAGAGGATGTCCTCTTCTCGATAGCTTGCATAGGAATGACCCAAGAAACCTTCGATATATTCTCCCTCTCCAATCCGGATTGTTCCGCTTTCCAAGCCTATGGAGGGTGAGACCGCAAGCTTGTCAGAATGGAAAACTGGCCCGATTCTCACGCCTAAACCTTTGAACCAGTACTTAGGATTGTCAAAGAAGTCCACTGCTTCCTGGTGACTCAAGGCATAAGTTTTCACCTGGATCTTGTGTAGCAATTCCAATCCGAATCCAGCCTGCAAGCTGCTTAAGCTTACCCCGTTGAAACCGCCAAATCCATACTCGGCATAAGCCCAGACCCCAATTCCGGCATCTTTCTTCACAGAGAGGCTATCAACCCCATCCTCTGCCCACAGGGAAGCACAGCACAACATCATCAGAGTTATCAGAACATACTTCATCTTCTCTCCCATCAGCCTATCTGGCTCTCACTGCATTATGCAAAATTTAATCCATCTCTCAATAATATCAAAATCTTATCTCTCAAGATAACACTACGTGGTCACCAGGGCTCACAATATATCTATCCCTCAGATATTCAATTGCTTGCCTGAGATTGTGCTTGATATCAACTATAGTACTACCCGTAAATGTGCCAGCGTCCAAAGAGATCAAAAACTATCAGGCATCTTTAATATGTATAAGCTTGTAGGAATCTTTACTGCGCTGGCTTTGTGGCTCTTATTGATGAACTGCTCGAATCCCGCCGATCCCGAAGTTGATCCCATAGGTTTATACGAGGTTTTTTTCAAATACGCAGACTGGTGGCTTGGAATAACCATCGATGATGCTGACGAGTCTAAAGGATCCAGAAACTCAGGTGGTAAGACATCGATGCAGCTTGAGAATACCCGATCGGGCAAGAGACTTCTGTTATTCATAGTCTTATCAACCATTTCTGAACAATCTCCTGTCCATTCCTGGTTCGCCTCGCTTTTCCAAGCCACTTGCCACCCTCCTGCGTGCCACGGAAGAGGAGTCCAGCTGGTTGGCAAGTGGCAGGGAAGCAAGTGAAGCCCGTATGTTTGGCTAACTTCGTGGCATATTATCCACCTATCATGACATCTCTTGGTGAATGCTTCAATCGATCAGAATAAACTTTTTGGCTCTCAATTTATGTTGGTCTCTGGCCTTCAGCAAATAAATCCCAGAGTTCATGCCTGTCAGATCATCTGGCATTACTTCGCATTCGCCTCTGGAATCGGTGATCACGCTTTTCACCAATTGCCCCCTGACATTGTAGATCCCGATTTCCACCAGATGATTGAGCTTTGTTTCCAGTTTGAAACCAGTATTTTTTCGCACAGGGTTTGGGAAGCTAACGATACTTTTTATCTCCGGTACTGAAGGAGTATAGGGGGCGGAATTTGCCGGGGACACTTCGAAGAAATAAATACCCATATCGGTGAAAAGAGTGAAATTATCCCCATCTGTTTCAACATTTCGAACACTATAGAAGGACTGGATGGGAAAGACATGCTCCGTATATGCTCCTGGATTCGCCAAGTCGATAGTTTGAATACGGATTTGTGTTCTTTCAGCATGAACAATATGTATCGCACTGTCAGTAGC
Organism: Candidatus Cloacimonadota bacterium; assembly: GCA_023392795.1. Classification (GTDB taxonomy): domain Bacteria; phylum Cloacimonadota; class Cloacimonadia; order Cloacimonadales; family Cloacimonadaceae; genus UBA5456. Next base: position 17,585 of record JAEWNJ010000096.1, on the reverse strand, counting down.
AAAGCATCTTGGAAAATTACCCAAAGCGTCGGGCTGTACTTCGTATTCAGCAAGCACTGTTGCACTGGTTTCCTGGCTTCGATCAAGGATCAGAATCTTCCCTATGGATGCATTGGTGTCATCGATACGTGCAAACATTTTTTTGGCACCCAATGGGCCAATCGATATTAAAAATCCGGAGTCATCCTGAAACTCAAATAATCTGTACTCAAGTGAAAAATCCTCGTTCACGACAATTTTGACAAACTGGTGATCCTGATTTGTGTAAAGATCGTTGAAGTATAATTCATTATTTTCCCTGAAACAATAATGAGGGATGGAGAAATCAAAAGCGGGGTCGTCGATCACATGACTAGCAAGTAATGCGCCATCAGAATTGAAAAAATACCAATGACCGAGTGAACTCATGTCGTAATAACTATCCACGTGGAGAATTGTGCTACCATAGGGACCATGTAGAAGCGTACTTCGGGTATTCGCATAAGCATCTAAAGAATCCGGGGGAAGAAGGAGTTGCGATTGATCATTGATATAGTCGTATAGCACCAGTCCATTATCGGTGGCAAGCATCAGTTTGTCCTCTGAAATCGAGATATAGTCTCCGGATCCATCGAACAATGTAAATTGGGACAGATTATAAGCGGTAAACTCGTTGTTTCTGATGTCATACAATCGTAGCTTATGCTCCAATGCTACGGGATAATCTTGTCGGTAGCCGAGGAAGATTTGTGCGACATCGTCGTAGGCCCAAAATCCTATACTCTGAGCTCCATCAACGATAATGTCCTGTGTAGTGGTACCGAGGTATTGTGGCGCTGTGATGCGTCGTTCAGCCTTGATATACTTACTCACGTAGTGATGATATAGTGATGAATCTCGATATTGATCGTAGAACAATACTTCGTTGTTGGGTAGCGTACTGTGTACAAAGTAACCATCGGATCCTGGGATATCGAATATCGATAATGAATCCACCAGAGTGACGTCGTACGCTAAGTTTTGGGCGTAGGTATTGCCAATGCTCATACAGGTGAATAAAACGAAAAGCAGCACCAGATGTTTGTTCACAATAAACTCCTTTGCCTGGTTTTAAGGCCATATGCTTGAGTAAGGGCATTCATAAGATTGATATTCTCTAGTCCTTGAGAACATCCTTGGACAGGGTTACAAATGTGTCAACATTTATTACGCTCTTTGTTCATCGTGATTGGTTCCTGGCTCTGGGCAACAAGCTCGCCCGGAAATATCTTGACAAAGACTTCCCGGACTTGACAAGTGGATTTAGCCAGTGAGAAGTTGTTCCATGGCTGCAGAGAAGACCGCCAAAACAAGGAGTAGTAATGATAAATGAAAAATTGATACCCTACCTCGTTTCGTCTATTCAGGAGTATTGGGATCTCCCGGCATTCACGGATTATCCGGGTGATGCGCTCTCATACGCGGATGTGGGGCGCAGGATCATGTGGATGCACCGTCTGTTCAGTGCTACTGGCATGGAAAAAGGAACAAAGATCGCTCTTGCGGGTAAGAATGGCAGTAACTGGGCGATTACCTGGCTGTCCACAGTGATGTACGGAGCCACCATTGTGCCTGTTCTTGCCAATTTCTCACCGGAAGATACGCAACACATCATCAATCACAGTGATGCCGAATTGCTATTTATATCCCGCGACAAGTATGACTCCCTGGATTGCGAGGAACTGCGTAAGATTCGTTATGTGTTTTCTCTGGATGATTTCAGCCTGTTGTATAGTGCCAGTAAGTCGCCAAAGCTGAGTATCAAATCTTTTGCTGAGAGTGAGGACTTAATAAACCTGCCCAAAAGCGGCATCGTGGCAGAAGACAAATGCGACAATGAAGATATTGCCTCGTTGATCTACACCAGCGGTACCACGGGATTTTCCAAAGGCGTGATGTTGCCTCATCGCAGCCTTTTAGCCAATCTGATCGTGGCGCGTGAGGATTTGCTATTTACTGTGGGCGCCAAGGTATTGGCATTTTTGCCCCTGGCGCATGCCTACGCGGCAAGTTTCGACCTGCTCTATCCCTTCACCAGAGGCAATCACATCAACTTCCTGGATCGGATTCCTGCGCCCAAGATTCTACTGGCAGCTTTGAAAGATTTGCGTCCTGAGATCGTGCTCACTGTACCACTATTGATCGAAAAGATCTACAAAAAGCAGCTTCAGCCCACCATTGAGACCAAGAAGATGCAGATATTGCTGAAGATCCCCGGGCTGAACAAGATCATCCTGAAAAAGATCCATGATAAGCTGATGGCGGCCTTCGGGGGAAACATCCGTGAATTGATCACGGGGGGAGCGCCAATGAACGCCGAAGTGGAACTCTTTATGAAGAAGATCAAATTCCCCTTCACCATCGGTTATGGAATGACCGAATGCGGTCCCCTGATTTCTTACGCCAATTGGCAGCATCACCGCTTTGAATCCAGCGGCAGAAAAGTGAAGTTTATGGAGATAAAGATCAATTCTCCACAGCCACAAAAGATCCCTGGCGAGATCATGCTTCGTGGTGAACAGATCTTTAAAGGCTACTACAAGTTTGAAGATGCCACCAAAGAGGTATTGCGCGATGGCTGGCTCTATACTGGCGATATCGGAACCATGGATGAAGCGGGCTTTGTGTTCATTCGCGGACGTAGCAAAAACATGATTTTGGGCCCAAGTGGTGAGAATATCTATCCCGAACTGGTGGAGCAAAAGATGAACAACATGCCTTTTGTGGGCGAAGTATTGGTGTTGGAACGCGATCGTCAGCTTCACGCCATGATCTATCCCGATTTTGAGGCACTGGATGCAGAACACATCGATGAAAAAGCCATACCAGCTTTAATGGAAGAAAATCGCCAGGAAGTAAATAAAAGCCTGGCTGATTTCAGCCGCATCGTCAAGGTACACATTGTTAGCGAACCTTTTCAGAAAACCCCTACGCAGAAGATCAAGCGTTACTTGTATAGTTAGCATTACACCATGTCAGAGAATATCAGCAACATGGGGAAGGTGACAAACCGTAATGAACGCACAGCCTGAAGCCGCAGAGCAGCGATACTTCGCCATGGTGGCGGGTTCCCTGGAAAAGTATGCTCGCGAAGAGCTGGTAGGTTTTGGCGCGCGGATCATCCAGGAAGTGCCTCGTGGTCTTCATTTCAGCTGTGCCATTGGCACGCTCTACCGGATATTGTACTGCTCGCGCATAGTGACAAGAGTGCTTCTACCCTTACTTGTATTTGACTGTCATAGCCAGAAGTATCTCTACAATCAGGCGCGTAAGAATATCGCCTGGACCTCACTCTTTGATCTGGGTGAGACCTTTTCTATTGATTGTAACCTGCATAACTCCTTTACCCGCCACTCCCTGTATGCATCACAGGTATTGAAAGATGCCATCTGTGACAACTTCCGGGAACGCTATGACGCGCGTCCGTCATACAATAACAAGGCTGCGGATATCGTCTTTAACCTTCATATCATGAATAACCGCGCCACCATTGCCCTGGACATTCTGGGCATCAGCATGCATCAGCGGGGTTACCGGATATCAAGCGTGGAAGCTCCTCTGCAAGAGACTTTGGCGGCGACAATCGTGAGGATTGTGGATTGGAACGGGGAAGGGGTCTTTGTGGATCCCATGTGCGGTAGCGGAACTATCCTGGCCGAAGCCATGATGCGATATTGTGAGATTCCTGCCGGATACCTGAGAAATAACGATCGGATCAGGCATCTGCCTGGATTTCGTGATGATGAGTGGCAAAGGACTTTGGAGACAGAAAATGCCAGAATCAAGCCCTTGGGGAAAGGGAAAATGGCGGGTTCGGACATCAATCCCCTGGCTGTGGAAGCTGCAAGAGCAAATCTGGCGAGATTGCCGGGAGGGGCGAATGTGGAGCTAACATCTATGCCTTTTCAGAAGATACATGCTCAGCCTGGCAGGACAGTGGTTACCAATCCGCCCTATGGCGTCAGGCTGGAAAAAGGCTTGGGTGTGCAACGCGTTTACCGTGAACTCGGCGACTTTTTGAAACAGAAATGCCCGGATAGTAGCGCGTACATCCTGTGTGGAGACAAGGAGTTGGTGAAGGAATTGCGCTTGCGTGCCCACTGGACCAAGAGCCTGAAAAACGCAGATCTTGACACCAAGCTGGCGAAGATTATCGTACGCCCCAAGATGGAATATAAAGAATCTATACAGACTTAAAGGAAAGAATTATGAGAACAACGATGTGTATCGTGGCAGTTCTTGCCGTGTTGCTGATCCTGGGAAGCTGTAAGGCCAAGCCGGAGGAGATGAGGATTCTCACCGAAAACTATCCTCCCCTCAGCTACATGGAGAATGGCGAAGTTACCGGATATGGGACAGCGGTCATCCAGGCGATGCAACAAGAGATGAAGACCGATTTCCCCATCCAGATGATGCAATGGAGTGAGGCTTATTCTATCGCACTTAGTGAGGCAAATGTAATTCTGTTTACCATGGATAAAACTCCTGAGCGTGAACAGTACTTCCACTTTATTGGACCTCTGGGTTCCAGTGTGGCCAGCCTCTACGCTCACAAGAACAATCTGGTGGATCTGGAAGATTTGAACTCTGCAAAAGCTGTCGGCGGGATCGCCACCACCTCAAAGTGGTACACGGAACAACACCTCATTAAAAGCGGCTTTGTGAATCTAGTAAGTAAAGCCGATCCCCTGGAGACTGTGAGACTCCTCGCCAATCAAGAAACAGAACTGGGAGTATTTACCGATGTTACCTTTCCAGAGTTATGCCGTGAAGCTGGCGTTAGTATCGAAAACTTTGTGCCGGTGTGGCCGCTGATATCATCGGAATACTACATCGCTGTATCCAAGGCCACATCTGCGGAAACACTGAAACTGTGGCAGGATGCTTTTACCGCCATCCAGGCCAAAGGAACATTGGATCAGCTACGCACCACCTGGTTTCAAAGATAGTTAATCACATTTGATGGCATCCAGTTTACTGCTTCTGCTCACTGCAGCGTTGTGGGGCTTTGCGTTCGTGGCGCAGCGTCAGGGCATGCAGAGCCTGGATGCCTTCAGTTTCAATGCTCTTCGCTTTGCCTTGGGTGCCCTCTTCGTACGGGGGATATTTTTCAGAAACTTCCATGTGATTCGCCCCTATCCATGGAGATTGGGCGTAGTGCTCTTTGTGGCAGCAAGTCTGCAGCAATTTGGCATCATCTTTACCACTGCGGGTAATGCTGGTTTCATCACCGGGCTCTATGTGCTCTTTGTCCCGCTTTTGGGCCTTCTGAAAGGGCAAAAGACCGGAAGGGTACTGTGGCTGGCGATCGCCTTGGCACTCTGCGGGATGTATCTGATGAATCTAAATAGCGATCTGAAGATGAACCTGGGCAATCTCCTGGTGCTGATCTCCTCGCTGTTTTGGGCACTGCATGTGCAACTGGTGGATAGCTACAGCAAGCTTTATCCAGCATCCAGCCTGGCTGTGGCGCAGTTTTCGGTCTGTGCGCTACTGTCGGCAGTGGGAGCGATACTGTGGCTGGCTTTTGAGCCTCCGATCAGCTTTAACGGGTATTGGAATGGAGTGGTTGGTGCACTCATACCATTGCTGTATGGGGGATTGATCAGTGTTGGCGTGGCATATACTTTACAGGTGTATGCTCAGAGAAGGGCGCATCCCGCCCAGGCAGCGGTAATTATGTGTCTGGAAGGGGTTTTCGCTTTGATCGGTGGCTATCTGATCCTGAATGAACGCTTGGGTCTCCGTTCGCTCATCGGGGCAGCGCTGCTCTTTTCGGCAACCTTGATCCTCAGCATTCCCAAAAAAACTATTGACAGAAAAGAGCCCTTCAATTTCGGTGTGCAGACCTAGTATTTGAACAAGGATACATAAATGATTCTATACACAATAGCCCTGATCATTCATGCGATAATCTGTATCGCGCTGGTTCTGGTGATCCTCGCCCAAACCTCCAAAGGCGGGTTGGATGCCAATCTTGGCGGAGCTGCCATGAACGTCTTTGGCGGCAGCGGAGCTTCTCAGATGCTCAAGAAATGGACTCAGATTTTGGCCATTATCTTTGCGGCATCATGCATTCTTCTGGCCTTTTTGGTTAAAGATGTGAGAAATAGCGGCCTCAGTGGTGTGCAAGAGCGTCAAAGCAAGATCGCTGATACAGAACAACCGGCAGAGCCTGCTCCAGCGAGCACTCCGGCACCGGCTGAAACACCTGTTCAGGGTCAATAAATACATTGGCAGAAGTGGTGGAATTGGCAGACACGCAAGACTAAGGATCTTGTGCCTGTAACGGGTGTGCGGGTTCGAGTCCCGCCTTCTGCACCAAACCTTAAAGCAGCCTCCGATTTTCGGAGGCTCTTTGTTTTTACAGGGAAATTGTAACAGGAATGGAGGGTCTTTACTGTGTTAAGCTCGCGTCAGAGGGATGTCAGGATTATCTAGCGCGACTTCTTTAGTGGTTCACTGCGGGGAACGATCAATTCTTTCTGTTTGCGGATCTCAGAGAGTGTGGGGATGTGTATCGGCTTTCCGGTTTCGAAATCCATCCCTGTGTAATACATACATGTACTGATGGTCATGGGTGTGGGGGTGAATTCCTGCACTTGCTCTACTTTAATCTTGTGTTTTCTCAGCCAGTCTCTCAGAGCGATAGCATCTTCCATGGTGGTACCGGGATGACCGATGATGATGTATGGTACGATTTGCCGCTTCAGTCCGGCTTTGTGAACTTCGCTAAAATACTCTTTGGAAAAGGCTTCAAAGCTCTTGATGGAGGGTTTCCCCATCAGCTTTAGTACTAAATCCGAGCTGTGTTCCGGAGCCAGCTTCAGCCTTCCACCCGTGTACCTGGTGGCTATTGCAGAGATGTATCGTTTGTGCCCCAAGGCAAGGTCGTGACGGATGCCGCTGGCAATATAGACATGCTTGATCCCAGGCACTCGGGAGGCTTTGTCCAGCAATCTTAGTTGAGATTCGTGATCTTCCCTCAGATTGGGGCAGATGGAGGGAAAAAGGCAGCTACGGCGTTTGCAGGTATCCGGGAAACCAAGTTTACAGCTACTACCATACATGTTGGCGGTAGGGCCGCCAATATCGCTGATTACGGTGTCGATCCCGGCAGCTTCAGCGAGGATGGAAGCTTCGCTGCGCGATTGAATATGGCGTCCCTGATGCGCAGCAATGGCACAAAAATTGCACCCGCCATAACAGGCTCTGTGTGAAGTAATGCTATGTTTTATCTGTTCCCAGGCGGGGATAATCTGTCCATCATAACGGGGATGGGGAGCTCTGGCAAAGGGGAGGGCGTAGATCCGGTCCATGTCCGGAGTACTCAGCGGTTTGGAGGGGGGATTATGCTTTATCACACGTCCGCCTGTCCTCTGATACAGCGCTTGGCTCTGGAAGCTATGATAAAAGAGCTTGTTTAGATTATGAAAGGTATTTTTATCCGCACAGTCAGACGCGTCTGGCAGTATGGTGGCATCATCAGGAATTGCGGGGACAAAGCATACTGTGGAAGGGAGGTCGCTAAGGTCCCTGATGCTCTTCCCTTCTGACAGTTCCTGGGCGATCTGCAGGATTGGGCTTTCTCCCATACCATATACCAAAAGATCCGCTTTGCTGTCTGCGAGGATGCTATTGCGAATCTTATCCTGCCAATAGTCATAATGAGCGATGCGGCGTAGGGAGGCTTCGATCCCGCCCAGTACCACAGGCGTACCTTTGAACAGCCTTTTGATGATGTTCGTATAGATCATCAACGCACGATCGGGTCTCTTCCCTGCTGTTCCCGAGGGTGTATAGGCGTCATCGTGACGCAGTTTCCGTTGTGCAGTGTAGTGATTGACCATGGAATCCATGTTTCCGCTACTGATGCCGAAAAAGAGCCTGGGGGTCCCCAGAGCCAGAAAGTCCTCGTCATTTCTCCAATCAGGCTGCGCGATGATGCCTACTTTGAATCCGGCAGCTTCCAGACAGCGTCCTATAATGCTGATGCCAAATGAGGGGTGATCGATATAAGCGTCCCCGGAAATCAGGATAATATCTGGACGATCCCAGCCCCTGGCCTCGAGCTCCTGCATCGTCATAGGAAGGAAAGATGGGGTGCTATTTCTCATGAGCAAAACAATGGGCGCTTCATAAACAAAGCGCCCAAATTGTTCCAAGCCAGACTCAGGGGTTGATCCTGATTATGTTGATGGCTTGTACGCCTTTGTCGGTTTCCATCAAATCAAAGGTAACGAGTTCGTCCTGTTCCAGCACTTTCAACTCCCGGGGCGAGTTCGTAACTATCGATTTCCAATGTACAAAGTACTCTTTGGAGTCGTCAGTGATAATAAAGCCGTAACCTTTATTTTTATTAAACCACTTCACTTTTCCATTCATAAGAACCTCTTCTAATAATGATACGCCAATAATACGAGGCTTGAATTCTAGTCAAGACAAATATTTCGCGGTGGTGGTTTATGATGTTTTCGCGTATCTCCATGTTTTTTTCATTGACTATAAAAGCGCATCTCATATAATGCCACAATAAGGTTAAAGAAGGATTGAGAGGTGAGGATATGGAACACAGGATTCTTCTCGTCGACGACGATCGGCTCCTGCGCGAGGTGATAGGTGAATTCCTGAATTTAAACGGCTATCAGTATGATATGGCTGAAGATGCCGAGAAAGCCCTGGAGCAATTTGAACCCGGGAAATATGACTTGGCTCTGATTGATCTGGTAATGCCAGGCATGAACGGCATAGAACTCATGCAACGCTTTCTGGAACTCGATGCGGATTTGTTTTGCCTCATCATGACAGGTTATCCCACCATCGACAGCGCTTATAAATCCATGGTGGAAGGTGCTTCGGATTACATCATTAAACCCTTCCAACTCAGTGAGCTAATCACGGCCATCAGATTGCACTTGAAGCAATGAAACTCAGCATCCTGCTTGAAGAACCTGAAAGCTTGGATTTTGAGCCTGGATCAAGACGCTCTGGGGAGGCTTACGATCTTTGGTACAATCCTCATTTCATGGATGCCATCGCAGGCCTGCACGACATAAAACCGCTCCTGCTCAGGGTATACAAGGGAGAGGAACTGGTTGCTCTCTTGCCCCTCTATGAAAGAAAGAAGCTATCATTAAAGGCTCTCATCTGTCCGGTGGGAGCTTACTATCAAGGGTTGCATACCTTTTATCCCGCTGGAGCATCCCCAAACCGGATGCTGCTAGACACACACGCTATCTCGGAGGGGGTAGCGCTTTATCTTTCTAAGCATTATGGCAGAGTTCACTTCAAGCTGACTCCGCGAAATGCCGATGTGAGATCCTTCACACGAAACAAATACCACGCCATGCCCATGTATACTTTCACGTATCCCACATCTTCCACGCTGCACATGCTGCCCGATGAAAAGAAGAAACTGCGCATCGCTGAGAAGAACGGGATGCAGATCGAAGAGAAATTCGATCCCGACACCTTCATGAAGCTACAGCAATCCCTGAATAGCCGCAAGAATCGCAGTTTGGGAACAGACCTGGAAGATTTGGGAAAGTTCTTTGAACGCTTGCATGATAATGGGTTGTTGACACAAATCAACGTTCTGCACGAATCCCGAGTGGTGAGCAGCAATATTCTGTATTACGACGGCGGTGAAATTGCCTATACTGTGTTTATGGCAAGTGAGGCCGCTGCGATGCAACTGGGTGTATCCACTTTTCATAATGTGAAGTTGCTTTCTGCAATGCCAGAAGCCTGCCGGCTGTTGGATTACTGCGGAGCAAACGTACCTGAAGTGGCAAGGTTTAAAGCTGCGTTGGGGCTAAACCTGCAAGTGTTTTACCATGTAAGCAGATAGAGAGGAAAATGGAAAATATTCTGGTTTTACGAGGCGGAGATTCACCGGAACGGGATGTATCCCTGGTCTCGGGGAGTGAAGTGGCTAAAGTGTTGGGCAATCTGGGCTACAGAGTATCCCAAATTGATCCCGCCGATTATCCTGATCTTCACTCACTTTTGATCGCCATCCGAAAGGAGAATTGCGATCTCATCTTCAATGCCCTGCACGGAGGCAGCGGGGAAAATGGTCAATTGGCGGCCGCGCTGGAGATGGCTGGCATTCCCTTCACCGGATCCGGCAGTAAAGCGTCACAATTGGCAATGGACAAGTATATCTCTAAACTCGTGGTTGGTGCAGAGGGATTACCTTTGAGTGGGCACATCCTGCTTCGAGCCAATCTTCTGGAAGACTACAATGATCCCATTGATTACAGCGGCATCGTTCAAAGGCTAGGCTTGCCCCTGATCGTGAAACCAAATGACGCAGGCAGTTCGGTGGGCATCAGCATGGTGAAGCACATCGAGGAATTGAAGCCGGCGGTGGAGGAAGCGTTCAGGTTTTGCGATAGTGTCCTCCTGGAGGAGTACATTGAAGGCAGAGAACTGACGGTGAGTATCCTGGACGGCAAGGCATTACCTGTAGTGGAGATCCGTCCTCATGACGGCTGGTATGATTATCACAATAAATACACGAAGGGCAAAACCGATTACCTGGCTCCCGCACCAATTGACGAAGCTGTATCTGAGCTTTGCCAATTGTACGCCGAACGAGCCTTCTTCGCTCTGTCATGTTCTGTATATGGCAGAGTGGATTTTCGCCTCAGAGACAACACCCCTTACTTTTTGGAAGTTAACACGCTGCCGGGGATGACCTCGCTTAGCCTGGTTCCCATGGCAGCCAAAGCGGCAGGAATATCCTTTGAGGAACTGCTTCAAACCATCATCAGATTATCTACAAACACAAAGGTGGAGGAATCATGAAACGCCTTACTTATATCTTCGTATTGTTACTGATCAGCGGTGGGCTCTTTGCTCAGGGTTTCACCGTGAATTTCACCCCCAAGAGCCTGAAGGTGAATAGACTGGACGCGGTTGCCATAGATCCCATCAATCCTGATACCCAACCGCACCTAACCACGCTGACCGTTAGCAACAGTCAGTCGGTACCCGCCAAAGCGGAGTTTCAGGTTCAAGTAAAATGGAACACCACATGGCTGGTCAAGGAAGGCGAGGCCATGCTGAGAACTGTGGATCCCATAGCTCAGAATGCTCCGCTTGTCATATCAAACCGCGACCTTCTAACCAATGTCGGAGGCATTGATCTGGAATCCGATATGAACATCGATATAGTGGATGCTGCCGAGTCCAATCCGCTTTTAAGGGATGCCTTGCTAGCTGGATATTTCCCCGATGGCACTCTAGAATTCCACGTATCCGTCAGAGCTCTTGGCAGCACTACATGGGATGACAGTGATGTCTTCAAACTGACCATCAAAAACGCTGGAGCCATCTATCTTAGCAGCCCCGGAAAGCATATCAATCAAGTCCCCCCCCTGGTCACAGGTTTGCCGCAAAGCTTCATCTGGAATGCTGTTGCCACCGGATTCAACGATCAATATCTGGTGATCAAGGAGTTTGCTCCAAGTGATATGCCAAACTCAAATACTGTCGAGAATCGAGGTTCAGTGGTGTATCGCAGCCCCATGGGCGTACAGAGCGGATTTGCGGAGTTCATTCCCTTCAATCAGGGCTGTTTCTATGCCTGGCAGGTTTACATGCCGCTTTATGACGGCTTCAATCCATTGTCGGAGGTAAAGGTAGACGATCCTGGCATATTGAAGAGCCCATGGTATGTGTTTAAGTACTCAGAAGACCAAAACAACGACACCGCTGGTGAGATATCGGGACTCCTGAACGGATTACAAAACAATTTGATCATGAACATCCTGTTGCAAGGTTACAAGCCTACTGGTGAGATCTGGTACAACGGACGCAGCTACAGCGGACAGGAAGCTCTGGATCTCATCGAAAGCTTAAAAGGCAAAAACTTCAGAGTAGAGATCAAGGACTAAGGGGAGGAAGAAATGAAAAAGCAACTAATTCTGATAACCATTCTAATGCTTGTGGTGTGCCTCCTCAGCGCGGACGCCATAGCCATGCTCAGCGCCAATAAAGGCAAGGTAACTCTGGAACGTGATAAATCTCAAATGAAGTTTAAAAAAGGGCAGTTGCTGATGAATAACGATGTTATCCGCACTGGAGAGGAGAGCTTTGCCGCCTATAAATACGTTGATGCGTCATCCTCGGTGAAGATGTTTTCAAATAGCGTAGCCACCATCAGCGCCACCAAGGACGGCAAAGGGCTCAGCAAAAAGGTAACCGTGAGCAAAGGCAGCATCCTCTCCACAGTAAAGAAGGGTAGCGGCGTTTTTCAGGTAAGCACTCCCAGCACAGTGGCATCCGTGAAGGGCACAGAGTTTTTGACCAAGGTCGAAGATGATGGCTCGTCCATGTTCATCGTCAATGATGGCGAGGTTGAGCTCCGCATGAGCTCCACTGGGGAAGTAACCAACGTTGGCAAAGGGAAAACTGCCCGAGTGCACAGCAGTGGCAGAGTAGAAGTACGAGACAGCCGCCCTGAAGACCTAAGCCCGGCGGAACGTCAGGAGATAGAAGCCGGGGATAATAACGATACAAATACCATCCGCATTCCTGTATTGGATGAAAACGGTAACCTCAAGCAGATTGAGATCACTTTCTGATGGTGGGGGAAAGGCTTATGAAGAAGATATTACTGATTATCCTGGCAACCCTCAGTCTCTCGCTCCTGGCGGCCGTGAACGCCATCCACGTGATGCCTAGTACATATCTGCCGGGTGTAGATCTGGAGATGATGGTGGAAGTAACGCAGGGCAATGATGATATCAGTGCGGTAAAGATGCAGTACCGAGTGTCGGGTGAGAGCAATTGGCTGGAGACCGACATGCGGCAGGACGAACCCGGCTTTTGGCGCGCTTCCATTCTCCGCAGTTATTACAGTACCTCCGAAGTGGAGTACCGCTTCCAGTTTGAGCTACTCAATGGTGTAAAGGAATACCTGCCTGATGAGAACTCTCTGGATCAAGCCTATGCCATCGGCCCCATCGGTATGCAGGGCACTCAGGGCACACACAGCGATGCATTCGTTCTGCTCAGCGACGATAGCAGCATCAGCAGCGATGATGATTATCTCCTGGCCGTTAGTTACATAGCCATTGCAGATGAATTGGATCCCAATACTCTGCAAATCTTCGTGGATGACAGGGATGTTACCAAACTGGCAGAGAAAAGTGGCTCCACCCTGGTGTACCGTGAAGAGAAGCCCCGGGAGGGGATCAAGAAAGCTCTGGTAAAGGCTGTGGTAAACGGCAAAGAGCTATATTCTGATACCTGGATTACCCAGGTAGTACCCGGTGAGGGTGGGTCCAAGTCCCCCATCAGTTTCAGGGGCTCTGTGAATATGTCTGCCAATTCCTATTCCACGTCAGACAAGGACGTGTCCTTTGGCAATACCCTCAGTGATTTCGCGGCCTGGACCGATCTATATGCCCAATACGGCATCCTGGATCTCAGCACAAATGTTTACGTTTCCAGCCTGGAAAAGAGTAGTGCCCAACCCGTGAATCGCTATACATTCGGAGTGGAGCTGCCCTTCATGGAAGCTCATTTTGGTGATTCATCTCCCCAGCTTTCTGAATATACCATGAATGGTAAGAACATCCGCGGTATCTATTCCTCCATTGGCACTCGCTCTCTGAGGCTGTATCTTGCCCATGGTGAAACTGTTCGCATGACCAAAAATGAAGGCGATGGTAGCGTTCCCAAAACGGGAACTTTCAAGCAGGAAGCCGCGGCAGCGCGTCTGGTGATGGGCAGTGAGCAGGGATTTTCCCTGGGACTTACCGGTACCAGGCATCGTGATGTCCGCAGTTCTTTGGATTCCGAGTATTATGAATACATCAACCCCGCCACCAACCTCAAAGAGTACAGCACGAAGGCTCAGGATAACGGGGTGATAGCCGTGGATGCCAAGCTGAATGTGCCCGATCAGCATGTGTTGATGGGAGCGGAAGTGGCAGCTAGTTTGTTAAACAAAAACACCCTACCCGGTGCCATGTCTGAGGAAGATTTGCAGGAATACAGTGATGATATCGATGTGAACCCTCAGGATGTATCAGATTGGTTTATCATCAACCAGAATATCGAGCCCTTTGGCCTTGATAAATCCAACATCGCATGGAAGGTTTATCTGCGTGCCTACATGATGAACAATATGATCACAGTGGATTATCAGGAAGTGGGCAGCTCCTTCACCGCTCTGGGAACTCATGCTCCGCTCAGTGATTCCAAGATCGTCACTGTGACCGATCAGTTCAATCTGGGCAGAGCATTTCTGCTCACGGGTTCCTACAGCCAGACTGTCGACAATCTGATGGAACACAGCACTGAAACCAACACCTACAGCAATCTGCAGGCACAGGCTATCCTGCGTTTGCCCAAGATGCCGTATCTGAAGGCTTCCCTCTTGTTAAACAACTCCGAGAATGAAGCCAATACTGAGATCGACAGCCTCGATTTCACGCCATATACTGGTGATAATCAACAGCTAAGCTTCGGTATTGGTTATAACTTCATCCAGATCCCCTACGTACCGACCCAGCTTGATCTCAGCTACCGCATGGGTGAAGACAGCCGGGAGATCGGCAGCCCGGATGTCAGAGCCACTACCCTGGTTAGCGATAATGGCAATAGCGGCATCAATTTCAGCATGAGCAACCGTTTCCTGCCCATTCCGCTCAAGACATATCTGGCCTATTCCACCAGTTCAAACGAGAACAAGCTCCTGGATACTGAAACCAAGAATAGCCGAATCTACATGAAGGCCGAGTACTCGCTGTTCAGCGACATTCTGAAGCCTTATCTCTCCTTCAGCAATACCTCGCTTTCAGGAGATCAGGATGAGTCATCCTACAGCGTTACATCGCTTGGCCTCACAGCTTATCCCATGCGCAATCTGAGTGTAAATACCGATCTCGCCCTAAAAAAGGTGAGTAACAAGGATAATAGCGCCGCCGAATACGACACTACCACCTGGCGCCTTTTGGTCAGCCAGAGATTCTAGCTAAAGTCTGCCCCCGGCTGCGACCAACAATTAGTATGCCGTGCAGCAGCCAAATGCTGCACGGCTCATTTACTTCGGAGTAGATTATGCGAGCTTTACGCCCTTACCTTTGGCCCATACTCATATTGCTAATCGTGCGAATCCTATTCCTCTTTCCTTTTTTCCACGCATTGGATTACAAGGCACAGGATAGTTTGTTTCGCTTGCGGGGAGCGCAAGAGATCAGCAACGACATTGTGATCGTCGCTATCGATGATGCTACCGATAGTGCTCTGGATACCCGCTGGCCCTATCCCAGAGAGTACCATGCGAAACTGATCGAGAATCTTTTTAAACTGGGCGTGAAACAAGTGATCTTCGACGTCGCCTTTACCGAGTCTGCTATCGCCGAAAGTGACGCTCTGCTGGCTGATACCGCATTCTACTATCAGAATACCATCTTCGCCGGTAAAGTGATCCCGGCCGCAAGCAAGGGAGAGCCATCCCGGGTGCAAACCCCGATCAAACCCATTCGAGATCGCGGTTTGAGCTGGGGCATTGTAAACATCTCCCCAGATACCGATAACGTGATCCGCAGCTATTCACTGTTTGAAATGCATGATGATAGCCCCTATTACAGCATCGGCGTGGCCGCATTGGGCAATTCACGCATCTATCAGCCAGAATGGAGCAAACACATCGGCAGGGTGGGTGGTAAACTCTCGGTGGCTGGCAATCTGATCCCAATCACAGCGGCAAATCGTGCTTTGATCAATTATTTCGGCCCCGCAGGCTATTTCCCCTTTGTTTCCTATGCCAGCGTCCTGGACGATTCCACTACGGCTATGCCTGGCTATTATGGCGAGGAACTGGACGAATATTATGAACTGGCTGAGTATGGTTTGCTACAGGGCAAGACGGTGCTCATCGGCGCCACGATGGACGAATTGCACGATAAGTTTCCCACGCCCTTTGGCGGCGAATGGACTCCAGGGGTGGAGATTCATGCCAATTTCATGGAAATGGTGATGCAGGGAAACTATCTGAAAGCATTCCCAGCCTGGTACTATCTTGGCATTGAACTGCTGCTCTTGCTGGGCTTCTGGTTTATCTTCCGGCATGTCCGTCCGCAGCTATCGGCCGTTATTCTGGTCCTTATGATCGTGGGTCAGTATGCTGCTGCGTTCATGCTGTTCAAGCGCCATAACCTGCTGATTCCTATAGTGCAGACAGCTTTTGCCTATGTGCTTTTGTATGTGCTCAGCCTGGTGTTGCATTATCTCGCGTCGCTCAAGGAAAAGCAATTTATCCGCAATACTTTCCAGCAGTACATGGCTCCGGAACTAGTGAGCGAGCTGCTCAAAAATCCCGGCAAGCTTAGTTATGGCGGAACCTATCAGGAGATTTCCGTGCTGTTTTCAGACATTCGTTCATTCACCACCTATTCTGAAGGGCACTCGCCAGCAGAAACGGTAAACATTCTCAAAGAATATCTTACGGCGATGGTGGATGTGATCATCAAAAACAAAGGCACTCTGGATAAGTTTGTCGGCGATGAGATAATGGCTCTTTATGGCAGCCCCTTGCCTTTGGAAAACCACGCCCTTCATGCCTGTAAGACGGCTCTGGAGATGCGTGAACGGTTAAGTGTACTTCAAGAGAAATGGCGCAAAGAAGGCAAGGAAGCTTTTGAGATTGGCATTGGGGTAAACACTGGCGGAGCCATCGTGGGTAACCTCGGTAGTGAGCAGATCTTCGACTACACTGCCATTGGCGATACCATCAATCTGGGTGCACGTCTGGAAGGTATCAACAAGGAGTATGACACTGCCAAACACATCATCATCAGCGAGTCTACATACGCCCAGGTCAAGGACTACGTTCAGGCGCGCTATCTGGATGAGGTGAAAGTAAAAGGCAAGAATCTGGCGGTTAAGATCTATGAGCTACAGGGTTTGATATAGCTACCAGTCCCGGCATAGTACTCAGCATTACGCGATCTGATCCAGAAGATGCAGAATGTGGCTGTTGTTTCTGAGCCAGGCATAGTGAATCCGGTAATCCGGGACGATCATCTCCACGCTCTTCCAAAATGCCGCAGAGTGATTAGGATGCAGGCTGTGACAGTATTCATGTACGATCACGTAGTCGATCACCTCCGGGGGCGCCATGATCAGCGCGCAATTCAGAGATATTGACATCCGGGATGAATACGAGCCCCATCGCCGTTTATTCCATCGTGTGCTGACCTTTACTTTTATAAAGTGGTGTTGTGTGGCGAGTTCATGACAGCGTCTGATCAGGTACTTGGCACTTTCCTGATAAAAGTCCTTCATCACGATGTCCAACTCATTGACGTAATCCTTGTTGATGTATAGCGTGGACTTATCCAAACGCCAGAGATAGGGATAGTTTTCCAGATACTGTAGCGTGATGGGCTTGCCCATCAAGGGAATGCAGGAACCCTCCGTAAAGCTGTGATGCCGATGACTCTTCCGGAAGTTGTCCAATAAAGTCTGGATGCGATCTTTGCGTTTCTGGAGGAGCTGAAAAATGTAATCATCCGTGGTTCCCAGGGGAGCCCGTACTTGGATGA
>JAEWNJ010000077.1 GCA_023392795.1 Candidatus Cloacimonadota bacterium | reverse complement strand
TTTCCGATGCAAAAGCCATCAAAGATGCGGCCTAAGAGGTCATCCGGAGTTACCACGCCCAGAATGTCTTCCAGGGCAGAGCCCGCTGCTTTGAGGTCGAAGGCGATATATTCATAGCCGGCTTCATCGAGGAGTGCCTGTTTGGCACTGGCGAGGGCATCGATGCAGCGCTTTAGCGCGGCCAGATGGCGGGCATTGGTCACCAGGGGCCGATAGAGGATTTCCGTTGGCAGTTTTAGCCTGAACAAGATCTCCTCGGACAAGGCCTGGAGTCCATCGGGATTTTCCACAGAGCAGAGGACATGTCCCTCGGGAAGCTCCCCATGCTGTTTCAGATCGGCCTTGGAAGCCACAAAGATGGTCTTGTCCAGCCAATCGACAATCTCAGCACTATGCAGATCCTCCTGCCTTTCATAGAGATACAACACAAGGTCTGCTGCCTGCATCAGTTCCCGGGCACGCGCAATGCCTTCGGCTTCGATAGCTTCCGCATGATCCCGCAAACCGGCGGTGTCATAGAGCACCACGGGAAATCCCGCCAGCGAGAATGATTCTTCCAGATAGTCCCGCGTGGTACCGGGATGGGGACTGACTATAGCACGGTTTTGCCTCAGAAAGGCATTGAATAGCGATGATTTCCCCGCATTGGGCGCGCCCGCCAGGCAGATCTTGATGCCTTCGCGGATTTTGCGGGAATGCGCCCCTTCACTATGGAGCCTCTGAGCTTCGCCAAGAAGATTGTCAACCCGACTGATCAGATCTTCGAGATCGATCCCGGGCAGATCCTGATCGGCAAAGTCTATGGCCAGTTCACAGCGAATCCGGGCATCGGAGAGCGCTTGCAGCAAACACTCCAGATGACGGCTGAGATAGCCTTTTACCTGCATCAGAGCGGCGGCCTCGGCTTTGGAGCTTGCCGCGGTGATAAGGTCGTTCACCGCTTCCGCCTGCGATAAATCCATTTTTCCATTCAGATATGCCCGCAGGGTAAACTCCCCCGGCTTTGCCAGATCCATGCTTTGTAGCAACGACGAGAGGATTTTATCCGCCAGATCGGGATTGCCGTGACCGCTGATCTCGATTACATCCTCGCCGGTGTAGCTGTGTGGCGCTTTGAACACCGAGACCAGCACCTCATCCAGGGGAATGCCGTCTGAGGTGAAAAAAGTACCAAATACAATGCTGTGCCCGGCGGCGTTCAGGACTTTATTAGCTGGATGGATGTGCTTTGCCACCAAAGGGATCACGCCATTTCCGCTGCAACGGATCACTGCAATCGCAGCCTGCGCTGGCGAGGTGATCAGGGCGCAGATGGGATGATTCATGGCTGCAGGATTTCAGAAACCCGGGCGGCAAGCTGCTCCGGCTCAAAACCGATGAGATCTTTGAGAATATCGCTTTTCCCGTGGGTGATAAAGGTGTCTGGATAGCCGAAATTGACCACGCGGGCATTCTCCAACTGCAGGATCTGCTGGATATGGGCTCCCACTCCGCCAATGACGGAGCCATTTTCGAAAGTAAAGATGTGGCTGCAGCTCTTGCCCAAGGCCAGTAACAGCTTTTCATCCAGCGGTTTGAGACTGCGCAGATTTACCACCAACGGCTCCAGGCCATTGGCAGCGAGTAACTTGGCGGTCTCCATCGCAGTGTGGAGCGCATCTCCGGCGGCCAGGAAGGCGACCACGCGATTATCCGAAGGGCTGTGACCAGAAACGATCTCTGCTTTGCCGGGCTCAAAGACGTGTAAAGTGATCTGGCGGCACAGGGCTGTACCCCGGGGATAACGGATGGCGACGGGGCCATCTTCATGCTTTGCCGCCCAAGCCAGCATAGCTTGCAATTCTTCGGCACAGGATGGCGCGAGGATCGTCATGTTTGGCACAAGGGATAGAAATGAGATGTCAAAAACGCCTTGATGCGTGGCTCCGTCTTCTCCTACGATCCCGGCACGATCGATGCAAAAGACCACCGGTAGTTTGGGCATCGCTACATCGTGAATCACCTGATCCAGGGCGCGTTGCATAAAGGTGGAATAGATGGCTACAAATGGCTTTATCCCTTTGGTTGCCATACCTGCTGCCATAGTGACGGCATGCTGTTCGGCGATCCCCACATCAAAGAAACGGTTGCTAAATTGCTGTTCAAAAGTGCTTAGTCCGGTTCCGGCGCTCATCGCGGCTGTGACGGCTACGATGTTTTTCTGCTTATCCGCCAGATCACAAAGGGTATTGCCGAAAACTTCGCTGTAGCTTAGCTTGCCGCTACAGGCGGTTTTCCCGCTGCGATTATCAAAGGGTCCCACGCCATGAAACCCGGAGGCGTCCTTTTCCGCGGGGCTGTAGCCCTTGCCTTTTTTGGTGACCACATGGATCAGGACGGGGCCTACCATATAGTTCTTTACCCGTTTCAGGATGGAGATCAGATGCGGAATGTCGTGACCATCGATGGGGCCCACGTATTTGAAACCCAGATCCTCGAAAATGATGTTTGGCACAAGGATATTCATCATGGATTCTTCCAGCTTTTGCGCACCGTAGATGAATCTCCGCCGGATGCTGTCCGGAAGACTGGAGGACATGTCCCAAATCTGCTTTTTCAGAGTATTATAGCTCTTGGAGGCATACATTTTGGCCATGTATTTCTGCAGTCCGCCCACGTTTTTGGAGATGGACATGGCATTGTCATTGAGGATCACGATGAACTTATGGGGCTGCAGATGACCGGTATGGTTCAAAGCCTCAAAGCTCATCCCGCCTGTGAGAGCGCCGTCCCCGATCACGGATATGCAATGATAGTCTTCCCGGTTTAGATCGCGGGCAGCGGCGATGCCCAGGGCGGCAGAGATAGAGGTGCTGCTATGCCCCGTGCTGAAGGCATCGCAAGGGCTCTCATCGCGGTTTGTAAATCCGCTGATGCCGCCGTATTGCCGCAGAGTGTCAAAGCGCTCGTTGCGGCCGGTCAGGATCTTCCAGGCATAGCTTTGATGCCCCACATCCCAGACCACCCGATCCTTGAGGGGATCAAAGACACTCAGCAGGGCCAGGGTCAAATCCACTGTACCCAGGCTGGGGGCGATGTGCCCACCGTTCTTTGCCACCACTTCGATGATTCTCTGGCGGATTTCTTCGGCCAGTTTCTCGAGTTCATCATTGCCCAGTTTGCTGATTCGGGCGGGTTTATCTATGCGTTCCAGTATCATCTGTTTACTCCTTGTCACGAGCTTTGCTTTCCTGCAGCCTCACGATCACGATTTCCGTGAGCACCAGGATCAGCGCCAGGCTCAGTAGCCATTTCCAGAGATCTCTTCCCAGGCGCGACATGAATATCTCGCCTCGGAAGTTGGCAGAAAAATGCCGCAGCTTGCCCTTTACTTCGCCTTTTGTGGGTTCACTATCCTGATAATCGTGATTTACCGCGAGTTTACGGGCGTTTGGTGCGTCAGGATTCAAGGCATAAAGCCCCGGTTCGGCTGCAAGATACTGCCCACCGGCAAGATTGATGGTTTCACCCGAGGGCAGAGTAAGCTCCGAGGCACGAATATTATCGCCCACCAGCTGTTCATTGGAAAGCGCTCCCACGTTTTGCAGGGCTCCCGCCTGGCGATAGGCAAAGACGGCAAACGCGGGATCGATGAAGAAAGACGAATTCTGCGCGATGTCCCATAACCACAGCGCTGAATTGGCAGTGCTGAGGGCAAGGGGCTGTTTGCCTGAAGCGATGATGGCAGTGCCGCCTCCAGCTTCCCAGAACCCGTTGATATCCGAATATTTACGCTGTTTATCCGCGATCAGAGAGGTAACCGGATGATGAGGTGAGATGAAGTCAATGGAACGCTTCTCGCTGCTGTAGCCCTTGATACTGGCGCCGAAACGCTGTTCCAGAAATGCTTTGCTATCGGGACTCAAGGTTTTGGACAGGCAGAATAGACTGCCAATCTCCCGTTGGTCCACCTGGTTCAGCACTTCGCGAAGACGGGGGGTCATGGAGCCAAACTCATAGAATACCAGCAGCTTATAATCCTGTACGCTCTGTAGGTTGAGCGCACTGGGATCGATCAGATCGGGCTTCATTCCTCCCCCATACACACTGAGAATGCTATTCAGGGTTTGGGGTAAAGCCGATGTGCTCACTACTCCCACTTTGGGGTACTGGAAATATTCAAAGGCAAAGTATGCCTTGTTGTCCGCCATCAGAGCTTCGTCCAACACTTCGATGTAGCCGGAGATCCAGCCTTCATCGCGCAGTTCGAAGGTGATGGTCTCAAGCTTGCTCTGACGTGGCGGCAAGGCGATGAACTTTTCCGCCACCTTGATATCGCCGACCACAGCCTGGATCAGTACTTCTGAGACGGCTTCGGAGCCGTGATTGCTAACGCGAAACTCCAGGGTCTGCTGTTTGGCCCTGCCCACGATCTGAGGCAATACTCTGGCTTCCGACACGCTGATATTCTTACGCTCCCTGGCGTCGCTGAGGGGGATCGCCGCCACGGGATGCTCAGTATGGATTACAAAGCTCTCATTCACAAAATCACTGAGCAGATAGATCTCGGAATTGGGCATCTGCGCTTCGCTTAGTTTGCTATCAGCCAGGCTGAGTACTTCGTCCCAGGGTAGGGGATTCCAGGATATGGCAAGCGTCTTCAGGGCATCATCAGGTATGCTGCCCGCATAAATCTGGGTGTGGATCCCGTTCCATTTGCCGTCCCGGCTGATCAGAATCAGGCGGTCTGCTTCGCTGGCCTGGGCATTGATCACGCCGATGGCGTCCATTGCCTTTTGCAGCAAACTTTTTCCTTCATCCATGTGGTCCATGCTATAGGACGTATCCACGATGATGGCAAGCGCAGTGGGAGGGTGTTTACTGGAAGAACCAAGAGCTTTTGAGGCCAGCATGGGGCGGGCAACTGCCAGAGCGGTAAGGAGAATGATCAGCATGCGGATGATCAGCAGGATGATATTGGTGATCTTGGTTTTATTCTTTTCCTGCTCCTGACTCAGTTTGATAAAGCGCAGAGAGGGGAAAAGCAGCTGCGGGGGTTTCTTCTTTGCCAAAAGCCAGATCAACAACGGCAACACGGTGGCAGCCGCGAAAAAAAGCAATCCGGCATTTAGAAAGGAGAGTTGGAACACGGCCTAAATACCTATCCCGATGGCAAATAGGATCTCGCTGTCCGCCATCTTCATACCTTGGCTGTTCAGAGAGAAATCGAAACGGAAGAGCTGGTAATAATAGCCACCTCCGATGGTGAAATTGATATTGTCTGCGCCATAGAAATCACGGCTGTACACGCCTACCCGAAAATCAAGACCTTGATTGCGGTTCTTGCCGGAGAGATAATCTGTGCCATCCCAGGTGAGTCCGTTGCTATAGCCGATATGGTATGTGGTATCAGTTTTTTTTGAGAGTTTACTCTGAACTCCGAAGGTGGTTTTGGAAGTGCCGGAACCGAGCGAGACTCCCGTGGCAATGCGCCGCTGAATGGTCTTGGTGGGGTAGTTTTCCCAGTAAAGACCTGAGACCAGATCATAAGCGGTGATGGCGTAGCTGAAGCTATCGGTATGGTACAAAAAGCCCAGATCGGTGGAGAAACCCTTCACCTTATCATCGATGAAGTGAATGCGCTGAAACTCGTTCCCCTGGATGCTTTCCTCCAGATAGACCAGCCTGCCGCTCAGGTATTTGAGGTTCAATCCCGCGGCCAGATGAGGCCAGTTTTTGTCCGTGATCCCCATGCTCATCTGCACTTTATCCAGTTTATAGTCATAATACAGGCTCGTATGCGCAACAGGATCCATCTCGCTGATATGCAAGGAGGCCACCGGTTGGTACGAGAAAGCCATATTTTTGGCAACGGCAGTGAAATACTTGAATTGCTTTGCCCTCAGGGTATTGCTGATGCTGGCTGCCTCCCAGAAGGAAAGCTCCTTTTCTCCGGCCAGACGAAATGATGTGAATACGCTGGTGCTCTCATTGTCGGCCAATAGAGCTGGATTGCTGAACGAGGCAAAGGGATCGTCCCCGTTGGTGATATTCAGCGCGCCGGTGCCGATGGCGATGGCGGAGACGCTATTTTCAGGTGTGGCGTAATCGTATGAAGTGATGGGCAGGGGACTCTGCTGAGCCCACAGAATGCCTGCCAAAGTTATCATCAGGATCAAGACAGATCGTCTCATCTACATGGCTCCTTGCAATTTGCGATGGGCGTAGTTTGCCAGATAATAGCCGCCGACCCCGGTAAAGATACCCATCACAGCATCGATAAACCAGTGGTAATGGCAATATACCGTGGCCAGGCTGAGGAAAAGCGAAATCAACACAAAGAGATAACCCAGACGCCTGGCAAAGCGTAGGGCACCGGTGGTCAAAACGATGGCTATCGCCACATGCGATGAAGGGAAAGCTCCGCCCAGATGGTGGCTATTGCGATAGATGAAGACCATGATGTGGGTAAAGGGGCCAGCCCGATACACCTTGGTAAGCTCCATCGCCTCAGGGATATAGCGTCCTCCTATTACCGGCAGGATGCTAAAAATGAAGTAACAGAGGTAAAACACGAAGCAGAGGTTGAAAAAGAGCTCCGTGAAGCCCTCCGGATTCTTGAAATAGAGGTAGAGCGGCAGACCCGCTATCATCGGATAGTAACAGAAATAGGCAAGGTGAAAGAGTTCGCTGACCAGCCAATGGTCGTAGCGGACACCCCATTCCAACGAAGGCAGATAGCCAAAGATACTTTTGTCGATCCCCATGAAAAAGGGATCCTGCCAATCACTGAAGATGATGCGATTGTAGGCATAACCAGAGGTGAAGAAATGACCAAATAGTAGTACAGGATAAAGCGATCTGACCAGTTTCAAAGCCGCATAAAGGCGGGGATGAGCCACACTGTCGGTACTCCTCTGCCACCATGCCAACAGCATGATTCCGGCCACCACAGAAAGAAACACGGGGAATTGGATGTGGGCATCTCGCACTCGTGCAATGCCGAGACTCATATACAGTAATATCCAGCCGCTAAAGACCAGCGTGATGATGTCGATGGCACAGAGAAATCTATTGGGGGATTGCTTTGTCATAGAGTCTGTAGGTTTTGTACGGTACTGCGTCCAGCATTTCAGCCACACGGATCATCATGGTGTTGTTTTCCAGTACCCATGAAAACTCGCCCCGGAAAAAGCCTTTGGGCAAGCCGTTTTTGTAGGAATGGTAGTAAAAAAGGCTATCAATGCCGCGTCCTTGAAACTCTTTGATCACGCCCATGGTGATCACGCGGGCGCTGCCGATCCGTTTCTTGGCAATCATGGCTTTGATCAGGGTGAGGGGATTTACCCTGCCATTCATTGCTTTCAGTACTTCGTTGTAGTTTGGCATGGCCAGAGAGAAGCCCGCGGGATGTCCGTCTTTTTCGGCGATAAAGATCAATTCGGGATCGGCAAGGGGCAGCAGTTCTTCCACGATATGGTCAAACTCCGCCTTGGTCATGGGCACATTGCCCCAGTTGTACTCCCAGGCCTTGGTGTAAATCTCAAAGACGGTCTCGATATCGCGGCGGAGATTCTTTTTGTCTTTGGACAGATGCCTTATCTGTACTCCGCTTCGTCTTTGCAGGGCTGCCGCCACGCGATCGATGCGCTCTGGCATCTCATTGCGGACGCTGAGGTAGGCGTAAAGGTCCATGGTCTTTTGCAATCCGCAGCCCTCCAGGAGTGCCTGGTAATACCCTTTATCGTGCCGCATCATGATCATGGGCGGAGTGTCGAAGCCATCGATCAGCAGGCCAACTTCCTGGTTTACCGAGAAGTTCATGGGTCCCCGCATGGAAGTGAAACCCCGGTCTTTGTTCCATTTATAGGCCGCGTCCAGGAGCATGGAGGCCGCCTGGGCATTGTCCTCACACTCGAAGAAGCCGAAAAAGCCGATGTTTTCCTTGTGTTCCAGATTGTGCTGCGTATTGGAATGCGCGCTGATCCTGCCGATCACTCTGCCGTCTTCCAGAGCCAGATAGAGTTGCACCGCCGAATGCTTGTAATAGGGGTTTTTTTGGGGATTGAAGAAGTTCTTCTGATCCATGATGAGGGGTGGAACCCAATTGGGATCATCTTTGTACAAACGGAAGGGCAGCATAATGAATTGCTGCAGGAGTTTCTTTGATGTTACCGGTACGACGTTTACCATATCTGCGTCCTTACAATTCACCTAAGCGTTTGGATACCATGAAGTTCAAGACTCCCATAAAGATGGCGTTCCCCCACATGATGATCACGAAAGAGGGAGGCAATTCGGGCTTAAATTGCGGGACAAAATAGTAAAATACCTGAAACAGCACCACCGGCAGGATTACTATCATATACTGCGCAAAGCGGATCTGCCGGAATCTGATCACCACAATCCAGGCCAGAAACGCGGTGATAAAGATGGGCCAGAAGGAGAAATAGGCAAAGAATCCCATGTAGGTAAAGATGCCTCTGCCGCCCCTGAAGTGGTTTTGCCAGGGCAGACAATGCCCCACCAGCATACCCAGGCCATACACCAGCATCATGCTGTTCCCATAGAGATTATGGAACCCCGACACCGCTACCACGGGCTGTAACAGCATCAGCACAAATCCCACTACCTGGAGAAAGACAAAGGCTTTCACCACGTCCAGCAAGCCCACCAGGATGCCCAGAGGTTTGCTGATATGGGTATAGATGTTTTCGGTGTCGGCGAGACCGGAACCGATCTTGTACACATTTAGTGAGCGGGCTCCCTTGGCGATCAGGCGCGCGGTGGAAAATCCCCCGTACAGATACGCCAGGATAAAGATCAGGAAGGCAATGATCACCACTATCATCGGTCATCCCCGTAGTATCGCTGCCCAAAAATGGCGCTACCGATGCGAATCATATTACTGCCTTCCTGAACCGCTATCTGCCAATCGTGACTCATGCCCATGGAAAGGTAATCCAGGCTCAGCCCCTCCACGTTCATGGCATTTATCGCGTCGTACAATTCCTTTAGCTGCTTAAAATAGGGTCTGCTGATCTCCGGATTGGGATGCAGCTTGCCGATGGTCATCAATCCCCGCACTCTCAGGCAGGGAAAGGACGCTATCTTCCAGATGGTATCCTTGGCGTTGTCAAAGGTCACTCCGCTCTTCTGCTCCTCATTGGTCACATTCACCTGGATCAGGATGTCCTGAATCAGATTACGATTTCCTAGCGCGCGATGCAGCTTTTCTGCCAGATACACGGAATCTATGCTCTGGATCAGCTTTGGCTTCAAAGAGATCAATTGATTGATCTTATTGCTCTGAAGATGCCCGATAAAATGGAACCCGGATGCGGCTTCACCGAGCATCGGCACTTTGCGCATGGCTTCCTGCACCTTGTTTTCGGCAAAATCCTTCAGTCCGCACTTAAAAGCATCTTCGATAGCCGTGCCGGGATGGGTCTTGGTCACCGCGACGATAGTCACAGCGTCCTCAGCCCTGCCCCCGGCGGTCAGGAGCGCGGTAAGTTCATTCCTGATCTTGTCTATATTCGTCTGAATATCGTGCAAATTGGCTCCCATCACTTCATCAGCAACATCTTTCTGGTCTCAGAGAACTCGCTGCCTTCCAGACGGTAGAAATACAGACCAGACGCACAAGTGGCACCTCTGTCGTCCTTGCCGTTCCAGCTAAGAGCGTGTTTTCCGCTGGTCAGATTGCCGCTATGCAGGCTGCGCACCTTCTGTCCCTTGGTGTTATAGACATTCAGGGAGACCATGGTGTCCTTGGCCAGGGTGAAAGCGATGGTGGTATGCGGATTGAAGGGATTGGGATAGTTTTGCATCAAGCGTGTGGGCACGGCGACGGCATTGTCATCTTCATTTGCCACGTATCCTGTGGAAGCAAAGGAGCCTTCGCGACTCAGGCTGCCACGATATACTGTCCAGGGTGCCAGATCCGAGGCAGGCACTCTCAGGTTGGACATCAATATGCCGTTTGAATACCCCGCTATCAGCTTGTAATAGCCACTGTCGTCAAAATCCACCAAAGTGCCCGGAGTTGCCCCATTGTATGTAGTGCCAAAGGGGAAGCCATCCATCAGTTCACCGGTGTGCTCATAGGCATAGACGGAATTGATATAGCTGTGCAACACGATCTCGTATTGCTGATCGTCATCGATATCAGCCACCAGAGGCGGGCAGGTGAAGTTCACCCCGGTATCCGCAGGAAATCCGTAAAGGCTTTGTCCGCTCTGGTTTACCACCCAGAGTTTGCCGGCTGATGACACAAACACGAGGTCCAAAGCGCCGTTGCGATCTATATCCGCTGTGATCAATCCACCCAGCAAGGGACTATCGACCGGTATACTGAAAAGCTGGGCTCCGGTATTATCAAAGAGATACAGGTAGCTTGCGGATGCAAAGGCAAATCTGCCATTATCCAGGATCACAGGTGCGCCGGTGAGTGAGAAATCCAGCATATGGCTGAAGTTTGTCAATACCGTGCCACTGCTGTCCACCACGAACAGGCTGCCCATGCTCATGCCGCATACGATTTGTTTGGTTCCCGTACCCAGGATGTCTCCAACCGCCAGTTCGCTTTGGAAGCTGCCAGTGAGCTGAACAGGGAAACCCGGCAGATCACTGCCATCGGCTTTCACGGCATACAGTTTGCCATTCAGAGATCCGGCAATAACCTCATTTTGCCCGTCGCCATCGATATCGGCAATCACGGGGCTGAAGATAAAGGGGCTTCCGGCGGCATAATCGTATATACTTTCGCCTTGCGCGGTCATGGCATACAGATAGCCGCTGCGGCTGCTAAAGACGAGATCATCTCCGCCCAGATTGTCGATCTGCCCCATGGCTCCGCTGCGATTGATATTCTGCTGGTCGGGATGCGCGAAGAAGGCAAATTCCTCGCCGTCGGCATCCACATAGTGAACCCCGCCATAGACATCAGTGTACATAATGTCCAGAGTGTCGTCGCCATCAAAATCCGCCACAATGGGTGATGATTTGCCGGCAGTGGTGGTTTCCCAGGGGAAATTGCCGTCAAAAAGGGTAATCTCGAAGGTACAATCTTGATATTGCAGACCGGTACTGAGGTTGGTCTGAGGATGGAAGGATTCAAAAGCCAGGCGCACGGTAAAGGTGCCAAAACCAAGATCGGTAGGAAGCTGTATGCCAATAAACAGGTTTTCGGGACTCGTGGAACCCGGGGCAATACTATCCACCAGGATGCAATCTCCCATGGTGACTACACCGCTGGGTACCGCTGCCAGGCGGATCGAGACGTTTTGCGCGGTAGCCCAACCCTCGGCATTGCGAATCACGGGGTAGAACTGGAGAAATTCACCAGGTGTGATCTGACCGTCACCATCGCCCGCGGCATCGCTGAAGCTATAGCTTTCCATGGATAGCATCGGCAAATCGGGATCGGGAAGCTTCACTCCAATGGAAGGATCGCCAAAGAGGATCATTTCCATGTAACACCAGCGCATTACATCTTCCGTCATCGCGCTGTTTAGATTTTCTGCCCGTGAAAAACTGAGGGCGCGTCCCAATTCCGGATAGCCTTCATCATAGAGCCCCCGGAAATACTGGCGGTCATAATATTCGGATGCGCCATTTATGTCGCCAGGCGCATACCAGCCGTAGCGGGTATTCCCCACAAAGGCAAAGACCCCTCCCTGAGCGGTGAGCAGGTGTTCTCCGATGCATTCTCCGGCTCCGGATGTAGCCTGATCAAAGGCAGACGGATAGCAGCCTTGCGAATACAGGAAGCCATATTCTGTGTTGCGCAGAGCTTCGATGGTTCCATTGCCCTGACCCATCAGATAGGTCTCATTGGCGTGACCCATGTGGTTCATCACGTTTACGCCGTTATTGATGCTGTTCCATACCGATTCCGCACTATAGGTGCCATCCCGTTCGTATTGAGTGCTAAAGAAATACTCATCAGGCAAATACT
Organism: Candidatus Cloacimonadota bacterium; assembly: GCA_023392795.1. Lineage (GTDB taxonomy): Bacteria > Cloacimonadota > Cloacimonadia > Cloacimonadales > Cloacimonadaceae > UBA5456. The sequence goes on along the minus strand of JAEWNJ010000077.1, from coordinate 15,781 downwards.
GAATGATGTCGTCCTTGTAGTCACCCCCCCAGGTCATGGGGTTGTTATTCAGATTTTCACCGTAGAAGATAGCTTTATTGTTGCTAAAAGTGTTGTAATTCACATAGTACTGGCTCTTGCGAAAGATGTTTTGAAACTCCAGATAGGTTTCCGCAGGGAAACGGCCGATATGCACTTCCGGGACATAATCCACGTTATCATACATCTCTCCGTAAATGGCATTATTGTTGGCATTCCAGTTTCCATCCAGATTACTGAAGTACAGGTCGGATGGCATGTTGTTGTCCCTGGTGGAGCCAACTCTGCCAAAGACTCCCCGCAGCGGCACCAATTCATCGTCCCCACCCATTATCACGTATTCCAGGGGGGAGCTGGTAGTATTCCAGGTGGTGTAGGCATCGATGATGAAGTTTCTCACCTTGGCGGCGTTATCTTCACCATCGTAGTTTGCATAAATATCGTCGGTCAGATAGATGCCGGTGTTGATGCCCTGGTCGTTTCTCCAACTGATGTAATCGCTGAACCAGGGTGCAGCAGTGGAATTGGTGATCACAATCATGGTATGCGGGGTGGATAGATCCATGTCGCGGGTGCTGCTGGTTTGTTTGTAGCTGTCAAAATTGGCATAAGTGGATGACATCGCGGGATTCTGCACAAAGCGCGACAGATATCCTTCAGTAGAAGCGTTTCGGGTTACAAAGCGAGCTTGATATTCTGCTTCTTTCGTATCGAAAACCGTATCCAGCTTTAGCTCCAGTTCCCCCGCGCAGACAAGTTCACGGCTCACCGGATTGTATTTGAAAGGATAAACGTTAAAGATCGCCACCGCGTAGCCGCGATAATACTGCGTGCCCAGATATTCCCAATCCTTGGCGGGATATAGAGCATCGTGCCCGTAGATCGCAGGATCAGCCTGGGTGACTCCGGTCAGCGCGGCCAGCGATATGGGCTGCTGAGCTTGAGCGTACGGGATGCTAACCCCTCTCAGGGCATTGTGATCGCCAAGAATGATCTCGGCAGCTTCATATTTCTCGCCAAAAGGCAATAGGACCTTGAGCGGGAAGTAAGGCAGCATCGGGCTCCCGGCTGTCAGCATTTTGGGGTAGTCGTCACTATTTGCCGCTTGGGAATAGGAACTGATATCCACGCGGAGATTCAGTCCCAGAGCCACGGCACACAGCGATATAAGTGCCAGCGTGATAAGTATTATACGCATAATCGTCTATCCTTATTCAGTTTAATCTCAAATGTATGATTAGAGCTTGTATCTATAATCCTGAGGGGCGTAAATCGTCAAGAATTAATTGCACGAAAACAGAGAAGCTCCAGAGTCTGCCCCCCTGGGCGTCAAGTATGAAGATCAAAGCCCTCAGATGTTCTTATTCGCCATCCTTTTTCAGCACTACCGCGGTTCCGGAAGCAGCCACCATTAGCATGCTGTTGCCGATTACCTCATAATCAATATCCACGCCGATCACGGCATTTGCTCCCAAACGCATGGCAGCCTGCTTCATCTCGACCAATGCCTCTTTTCTGCCGTCCTGCAGTTTGCTTTCATAAGCACCGCTACGGCCGCCCACGATGTCGGTGATCGAAGCCATCAGATCCCGAACGATGTTCGCGCCCATAATGGTTTCCCCGGTTACGATATCCAGATACTGCTCAATCTTGTAGCCCTGAATCACAGATGTGGTAGTTGTCAGCATGACTAGCTCCTTTTGCTTTTTTTACAAGACTGGCGAAGCCTAGCCGGGCGTCAAGGACAATATTGCCCATCCTCTGCCATGCGTGATTACCACTCCTACCCCTTTATTATGGAGTCCTTGCGCCGGTTCTGGATATTGGCTTCCTAAACCTGTCACAGATGGTATTTCTTGACAAATACCCAGCCGTTCATTGATAGTGAAAGCCTGAGCTAACATGGAATGATTCAAGGAGATAGAGATGTATTTAACCGATGCCCAATTGATGAGTGAAATCAGCCGGTGCGAGTATTGCGCCACGAAACCCTGCAAAAGTGCCTGCCCCTGTGATTGTTCACCGGCAGATTTTATGATGGCAGCTTCAGGAGGCAGCGCTTCCGATTTTAAGCGGGCAGCCGGTATCATATTGGCCTCCAATCCCCTGGGTGGTATTTGTGGCGATGTCTGCCCTGATCATCACTGCGTGGCGGCTTGTTCCCGCGAGAAGTTCGATTTTCCCATTCAAATCCCCGCTGTGCAAGCCACCATCATCAAGAAAGCCAGAGAAATGGGCGTATCTCCAGAATTTGAACTTCCCCCCGCCAATGGTTGCAAAATAGCCATCGTAGGCGGTGGACCTTCCGGCATCGGTGCCGCGGTAGCCTTACGGCAACTGGGTTATGAACCGGAAATCTTTGAAGCGGAGGAGCTTGGCGGACAAGCTGCTCTGATCCCCGCAGCCAGATTGGATCGCGGAATGCTGATGTCCGACCTCATGTGGGTGAGCGATTGTTTCCAGATTCCACACCACAGAAGCGAGGTCTCTGACCCCAAAACGCTTTTGAATGAAGGCTTCCGCGCCGTGGTGGTAGCTGGCGGATTAAACGAAGCCATCCGGCTAAACATCCCCGGCGATGAGAGCGCGATCTATGGCATGGAGATATTGAAGCAGCCCGGTTGTTTCCTGTTTAAAGGCAAAAGGATAGCCCTCGTGGGTGGTGCCATAGCCGCCGATCAGGCTTTGACGGTTGCGATGGCGGGAGCCGCGCATGTGGAAATGATCACGCTGGAAACCTTCGCCGAAATGCCCCTGACCGCCAAAGAAAAGGATATTTTGGTACAGCACAATGTGCACTTCAGCCATCGCAGCCGCGTCAGCGAGGTGGTAAACGAAGCAGGCCGCACAGTTGGTCTCAAGCTCAGAAAGGTGTATCTGCCCGCGGGCGAAAGCTTCCATCCCTCTTTGATCCGGGACGAGGAGGGCTCCTCTGAGATGTTCCGTCCCTTTGATCTGCTCATCATCGCGGTGGGAAATCGCCCTGCTTTCAAGATCGAGGGTGAAGGCATCTACAGCACTGGCGACATGGTGAATGGCCCCACCACCGTGGTGGAAGCCGTTGCCTCCGGTAAAAACATCGCCTTCAGGATTGCCGCTGATCTGGGCAAACAAGCCTTTACCGCACCTGAAAAGGCCACCAAGAGCACTTACTGCATCCCCGGCTGGAAGAAAGTCCCCGTTCCTCTGGATACCGATTTCTTCGGGCGCAAGATGATCTCCCCCTTCATCCTGTCCGCTGCGCCGCCCTCAGATGGCTATGACCAGATGAAAGCCGCTTACGACGCGGGCTGGGCAGGCGGGATCATGAAAACCTCTTTTGACAATCTGGATATCCACATCCCCAGCGAATACATGTTCGTCTTCGGCGATAAGGGCAAGACTTTCGCGAATTGCGACAATGTGTCCGAACACCCCATCGACAGAGTCTGCCAGGAGCTGTCGCGTCTGGTGAAGGAATACCCCGATCGACTCACCATGGCGTCCACCGGCGGCCCAGTGACTGGAAACGACGCTGCTGATAAAGCCGGCTGGCAATCCAATACCAGAAAGCTGGAAACTGCGGGAGCGATGGGCATCGAGTATTCCCTCTCCTGCCCCCAGGGCGGTGATGGCACACAGGGTGATATCGTAGCGCAGGATGCCGCGTTGACCGCCAAAATCATCGATTGGGTGATGGATATATCCGATCCTGAAATCCCCAAACTCTTCAAACTCACCGGCGCAGTAACCGCCATATATCCCATCATCAGTGCCATCAAAGCTGTCTTTGAACGCTATCCCGGCAAGAAAGCGGGTGTCACCCTGGCCAATACCTTCCCCAGTCTGGGATTCCGGCCTGGCACTGGTAAATGGGATGAAGGGATCATCGTGGGCATGAGCGGCGAAGGTGTGCTGCCCATCAGCTATCTCAGCCTCGCCAGAGCGGGAAGCATGGGAGTATTCATCTCCGGTAATGGCGGTGCCATGAATCATCATGACGCGGCCAATTTCCTGGCTTTAGGCGCGGGAAACGTGCAATTCTGCACTCTGCCGGAGCGTTACGGTTACGACATTATCGATCATCTCACCAGTGGACTCAGTCACCTGCTGCAAGAGCGTGGGATCGGCTGTGTGCAAGAACTGATCGGCATCGCTCAGCCTAAACCCATCACCGACTTCATGGATATCCCCGCCAAGCACAAACGCTCTCAACTAAAGGACAGGGAACTATGTGTGAAGTGCGGCAATTGCACCCGCTGTCCCTATCTGGCAATCGAACTGGATGCGGATGGATACCCCGAAACCGATCCCGATAAATGCATGGGATGTAGCCTCTGCGTGCAGCTCTGCTGGACAAATGCTCTGGAAATGGTGGAAGCGCTGAGGGATAGTTAGAGGGTGACTTCGTAGCTTGTGCAGAAGGGGACGTCTGCAATCCTGATCTCCCTCCAAGCCATGAGAAATCCGTGTAATCCGCGAAATCCGCGTGAGGCAAGGCCCCGCAGACCTATCTCCACGCCTGCGACCGCTTCAGAACTTCAAAACCTGAAAACCTCAAAACTCCTTATGCTAAAAGGCCAGCACCAATAAGGATTGCAGGTCTTCCTTATTAAGTTTGAAAACTCCCCCAAGGCCCATCGGTGCGCCAGACATAATGATATCAAGCAGTTTTGGCAATTCGGGATCCTTAATCCCCAGATCGCGCAGGGAACCGGGCATGCCCCATTCTTCACGCTTTTGGCGGAACTTGTGCAAAGCTGAGGATACGCTATCGGCAGCCCATACCTCTTTGGCCCAGGCGGCGTAGCGCGCCGGCGCACGATCGCTCACATATCCGATCCAGGCAGGGAAGATTACCCCAAGACCTTCTCCATGCACGATATCCTGATGCAACGCGGAAAAGGAATGCTCGATGGAGTGACACGCCCAATCGCCGCCAGCCAGACCGATTCCGCTCATGCCGTTCAGCGCCATCGTGGCAGCCCAGGCCAGATTCGCCCGCGCTTCAGTATCCCTGGCATTCTGCTTCAGGCGATCGGTCATGGCTACGATAGTTCTGAGCAGCGCCGCGTTCATCGCCAGGGTGGTTTGCGCGCTGTCATTGGCAAAATAGTACTCCAGGATATGGGCGATGGCATCCATCGCTCCGCTCGCGGTCTGCCGGAAGGAAAGAGTACTCTGCAGACCGGGATCGATGATGCTGAGCCGCGGATACACCAGGGGCGAATACATCCCCCATTTCTGGTAGGTGTCTGTATTGGTGATCACAGCGTTGCCATTCATCTCACTGCCGGTGGCGGAAATGGTAAGCACGGTATAGATCGGCAAGGCCTGCTTCACCTGTTCCTTGCGGGTGAAGGCGTTCCACACGTCCTGCAGATAAAAGCCTGCCGCCACTGCTTTAGCGGTGTCGATCACCGAACCTCCGCCCACAGCGAGGATGGCTTCCACCTTGTGCTCCCGGGCCAGTTCAATGATCTCACGCGTTTTATCAAGGCGAGGATTAGCCTGTACGCCCCATGCTTCAAAGATCTCGATCCGGGCCTTGAACAGGCTGTCTGTTACCTGAGTGTAAGCTCCGTTGGCTTTTATCGATCCACCTCCGGCGATGAGCAGGCAGCGCGAAATGCCGTCGTGATTCATCTCACGCCCCAACTGCGCGATCTGCCCTTCACCAAAGATGATTTTGGTCGGGTTATAATAAGTAAATGCTTGCATCCGTAGCTCCTGTATCTCTAAAATCCCAAGCTAAAGCCGAGAGTGGCATAATGGATCGCGGCAAAGGTATAAACCTCGTCGTTATCGGATCCGCCCTCCAGGAATCTGTAGCCCACACGTATTCTGCTGGCTTCAGTAAACTTCATCTCCAAACCCAGATACACGTCTTCCGCGCGGCCATAGGGAGAGGCCAGGCCTTCCGCTTCCAATACCGCTTCCAGCTCTTCCATGATCGGATATCCAGCATTGATGCTTAGTAGTGGAACCAGCCCGGTATTGGTCTTGCTGGCTTTCTGATTGCCGTCGTCCAGACTGATCTCCGCGTCCCGGATTTTCAGCGAGGCTCCCACGGATTTCAGCACCCACAAGGGTTTCGGGAAAAAGTAGCGGTATTGGGCGCGGTATGAATCGAAGCGGTAAACCGCGTCAATCTCGCTGCCCGCGGTGAAGGTCTTGTTTTGAAACACAATATCACGGTCAAACTTACCCTGCGGCTTTAGAGTAAGCGGTGCCGCAAGCAGAGAGAACTGATGCCTGGGATGAGGCTTCATGTTCAATTGCAATCTGGAACTGAACACGGGATCCACCGACAGGTCGTCCTTCAAAGAAAACATGGAATGGATATCGTCATTCGGGATGCGTACATCATTGTAGCCGGGAAATGCCATCCCCAGCTCGGCATCCACTCTGAAGTCAATTTCAGCCCAAAGCCCTGCGCTCAGCAGGATCAGGCCGGTAAGAATGATTATATGTTTCATTTCTATCCTCGGTTCATTTATGTATAGACATAATAAGGCACGCACCCGTTTAAGCAAATGCTTGGGCGTTTTAGCCTCGGACTGACCGAACACATAAGTATCTACATTCTTTCGTTTACTCTATGCTAAACCAAAAACCCTGCAATTGATCTACCCCTCTCTTGGGCTCTGCTGCCTTTCTGGCAATCTGCCACCCACTGCCGACCCTCTTGCGTGGGACGGAAGAGGAATCCAAGTGAGTTGCAGGTGGCTGGAAAGCCAGCAGAGATCTACTTTGTGGTGCATACAAAAAACCTGTGGACAAAAAGCCGCGCTCGCCGTCTCTGACCACAAAATCAACAAGCAAAGAGGAGAAAAGCCATGGCTGCCCGCAGGGGAAAAGCACAAAGCCTGATCCACAAGGTGTACAGAACATCCATCACTGAGGGCTCGTTTGCTCAGGTGTATGGAAATCTGGCCACCATCGGCAGTTCATTCATCACCAAACTGATGGTGATCATGGGTGCCAGTCCTCTGCAATACAGCATGCTTTCTGCCATCGGACAGCTTTCCGCGATCTGGCAACCTCTGGGAGTGGCATTCTCGCACCACATCACTCAGCGCCGCTGGCCTTGCGTCTGGATCACCTTCATTGGGCGCTTTCTTACCCTCTTCTTAGGTCTCGCTCTGCTCTTTCCAAATCAGCAGGAAGGCATTTGGTTCCTCCTGGTTCTGCTCTTTTTCAGCGCGGGTTTCCAGGCCACGGGTGCTAATATCTGGATCGCCTGGATCAGCGACCTCATCCCGCTGAACATTCGGGGCAGGTATTTCTCCCGCCGCAATCAGATCCTCATCGCCATCGGCCTTGTCTTCAGCTATGTGCTTAGTTTCCATGTAGATCTCTTTGATAGCGGCGCCTCCGGCATCAAGACAGCCTATCTTTCGCTGCTAAAGGCCGGACACTATTTTATCCCTCAAAATCAAGCCCTTTTCCTGGCCTTCGTCTTTGTGGGGGCATCCCTCATCGGGATCATCGGACTATCCTTTCTAGCCCTGCAGCCGGAGCGTAAACGCCCACTGAATACGCATCAGAGTTTACGGCAGGTGTTTCTGGAACCTTTACAGGACAAGAACTTCCGGCTGCTGCTGATCTTTGGCGCCTGGTGGATGCTGGCAACTGGTGTGGGCAGCCCGTTCTGGGGACCCTTTATGCTAAAGAAACTGGAGATGGGGCTTTTTGAAGTACAGCTTTACAACACTTTGCACATGGGCTCTTCGCTATTGGCCTTCAGCTTTTGGGGCAAGTTTATCGATCGCTTCGGCAATAAGACCGCCATGAAGATCTGCGTGGTGCTGGGCGCGATCAATCCCGTACTCTGGCTCTTTATGAGCGCTTCCAATCACACCATACTCTGGTTTGAAGCCTTCAGTTCCGGCTTTATGTGGGCCGGTACGGGCATCATCACCACAAACTTCGTGCTGTCCATCGCGCCCAAACGCCGCGAACAAGCCTACAGTGGGATCTATGCTGCTGCCACGGGGGTATTTATGATGAGTTCATCCCTGGCTTCAGGCATCTTTTATCCCGAGTCGCTAAATGTCGGTTGGCGCATTTTGGAACCAGAGCAGGTAGTTTTTGGAGTAGGTGCTGTGCTTCGTCTGCTGGCGCTGATCCCTCTGGCCCTGGTGCGTGAATACCGCTCGGTACCCCTGCGCAAAGCTCTGGCATATTCCATGGCACGTTTGATCGGTTGGCGCTTCAAGGGCGGGAAAAGAGACTGATGCCAGCCACCGATCAGCTCTACGTATACCTAAGCTCATCATTGTCAGTAATATGTGGCATGAAATTTGCATCAGATAAGGAACTATGAACGATAACAAAGAATTACCTGATTTGAATGAGGAGCCCCTTGTCCCCCCGGGCCTGGGCGAACTCGTATCTGATAAGAATAAACAGACCAAGCTGCTCAGAATCGCCATCATGATCCTGCTGGTTCTGTTTGGCGCGGCCTTTGGCTACGCGCTCACCAAAAACAGCCAGGAGCGCCGGATCATTGAATTGCAACGTCAAAACAACTTTTTGAAGGCCAAGCTGGAGCTCTATTCCGCCACAGTGGATTCCATCTATAACATGCTGGATTCACTGCAGATAAAAGCTGAAAATACAAAGGATTATCCCTACGCCGGCGGCGGAGCAGCCAAGCATCTGAACGTTACCCTGGATGCCCGGCTGCAGCAGCAGTTACATAGCACCGATGAACGCTTGGTTTCCATCCTGCAAGGTCTGGAAACCCAAAAGCAAGATAATGACTATCAAAGCTTTATCATCCCGGAGAGCATGGAGAACGTCCCCGGCATCTATCCCACTTTTGGCCGCATTTCCGATGCCTGGGGTACCCGGATTCATCCCATCACGGGGCAGTTGGAGTTTCATCAAGGCCTCGACATCGCCAATGCTGCCGGCACGCCGATCTACGCCACTGCGTCCGGTAAGGTGATCCGTGCTGATTACGACAGCGGGTATGGTAAAAGGATCACTATAGATCACGGCAATGGCTATCGCAGCCTCTATGCCCATCTGTACAATCCTCTGGTGCAGGAAGGTGACACAGTGGAGAAAGGCCAGATCATCGCTCTGATGGGCAGCACCGGACTTTCCACCGGCCCCCATTTGCATTACGAAGTGCAGTATCAGGGAGGCAAGCTGAATCCCGCGAATTACCTGAACCGCATCGAAGCCTATGCCTTCCGCTGATAGAACTGCATACATCTTTACCAATCACTCCCCCCTTGAGATCGTCTCAGGCTATGCGAATATATCCGGCGACGTCATTGCTGTGGATGAGGGACTACGAAGAGTTCACGATCTGGGGCTTGTCCCCGCCTGCATTATCGGAGATTTTGATTCGGTGGATCCGGAACTCCTGAGCCTTTATGCCAATATCCCCATCGTCCGGCACCAGCCCGAAAAGAACGAGACTGATACGGAGCTGGCGCTAAGGGAGTGTATCAGGCTGGGCATTTATAGCGAGATCGTGATCTGTAATGATATGCAGGGACGCTTCGATCACGCTCTGGGCATCCTGCAGAATCTCCTGATGCTGCATGAACAGGGCGTTTCGGCCCGGATCGAAAGCGCTTTCCAGATCCTCTTTTTCATCAGTCAATCCGTCAAGCTCAGCGTAACTCCACAGAGCCTGCTTTCACTGCTTCCCTGGAGCGATGAAGTACATTTCTCGGATTCCCGCGGCCTTGCCTATCCCCTCACCGATCTTTGTATCAAGCGGTCTCAGAGCCGCGGCATCAGCAATATCTGCCTTGATCCCGAACCGCAGATTATGCTGGATAGCGGCATTGCCCTTGCCATCATCACCCCGCCCCATCCTTCGCGCAATGCCTAAGCTGTTCATACTCATCATCCTGACGCTCGCAATCGCGGGTATCTTACACGCTGGCGAAGAGAGCTTTACCAATCAATACCTGCGTTCCTATCCCAATAGCGTTTACCAGGGTCTGCAGGAACCGTTCTCCTGGGAAACAGGTCAGTGGCTAACCGCCGGAGGAGTATTGCTCGGCTTTACGGCGCTCTACCTCGCCGATGAGGAAATCAAGGATATTACCCAGAGGAATCGCAGCGAGAACAGCAAGCAAGTCATGACCATTGCCAAACAGTTCGGCGAGGGCATCTACGTGCTCCCCGCCATCGGACTTACCATTGCCGGTGGCTTGATCACCGACAGTCCCAAGACCACCGATACAGGGCTGCTTTCTCTAAAAAGCTTTATCCTGGCGCAATGCGTAACTCAAAGCTTCAAGCTGACCACACAACGCAAACGCCCCTCCGCCGATGCAGGCAAGGAATTCTTCCACTCCTGGCATCGCAAAAATGACAGCTTTCCCTCCGGACACTCCTCCATAGTCTGGAGTATCGCCCCGATCCTGGCAGCGCAATACCAGGAAAGCAAATGGGTGGCACCCACCGTTTACAGCATTGCCACACTTACCAGTATCTCCCGCGTTCATGATAACAATCACTGGGCCAGCGACGCCTTCACCGGAGCCGCAATCGGATATTTTACCGCCAAACTGGTGCTGGGCAGCACGCCCCGTCTGCTCCAGATCCACCCTTCCCCGGCCATCAATGGCATCGGCATGAGCTATCAATTCTAAGTGCAATGATGGCTTGGATGAATTCTGTTAGTGTTTTTTGAAATGACATAATCCAAGCGAGGCCCACCACCCAATATTGTATGGGGCTGAAGCCCCATGCCCCAGTAAGATTATGTCATTTCAAAGAGGAAAGCCTATTACTTCCCCAGGGCGTAGCTGATGCAGCTGAGAACCGCATTCTACCTTGCTTTTGTCGCCGGTGTAAAAGGCAGCTAATATATACCCCACACAGCCGCGGGGTGGCCAATCCTGTTTACAATGGGCTCCGGAGTTTTGTTTAGATAACCGTAGAGCCAGCTCATAATTCTCTCTTTTTTGATTCGCGCATTCAACATGGCAGCAGACAAAAGTCAAGGACAATGATTATATGAAACTCTTTTCAATAAACAGAAAATCCTTGACTGCCCGGGATACATTCATGAAAAGGGACTAACGATAGTTAGGGATGCTGAGAATATCATTTGATCGATCTTATCCGGCTGAGCCAGAATCCTTTAGTAACGACGTCAAACGATCTGAAAGGAGTGAACTGTTGCCAAGACAATTCCGTCCATATCGTCTATATTCCAGCGCGGTAAGCATTATCCGCAGGAACAAAGTCCTGTTTCGCATGCTCTATGGATTTGACGCCCCTGAATCTACTTGGGGGCAATACTGGGATTGGACCACAGTGGTTCTGATCAAGGCTATCAAGCGGCATATTCACCCGGATGCAGACTTTCTGGATCTGGGCTGTGGGCCTTATGCGGTGCTTGCCCGGCACGTAAACCTACTATACAAATGTAACAGCGTTACAGCTGCCGATCATTGCGCAGAGCTTTTAGATTTCGCAGTGGCCAATGACCCCCAAAGTAGTATCCGCTATCTGCATAGCGACCTCTTTTCCGGGATTGATGGTTTTTTTGATCTGATCGCCTTCAATGCCCCTTACATAGATACTCAAAAGGGAGAAGCCAGAGGGCTGTTTCCAGATGCGCTATCAATGAAACGCTTTTGTGGCGGGAAAGAGGGTGTGGAAACTATAGAGCGTTTTCTGGAGGAGTTACCCCGGCATCTGTCCGCAGAGGGCAAAGCACTACTGGGGGTAAACCATTATCATATTGCCGATTCTGTGATGCAGACCAGCCTGTGGCAATCCCAATACAAATGTGTAGATATCATGTACAATCATATAAACAAATCTTGCGTTTATGTGCTGAAGAGGAGGAATGGTGCGACGGTGCAGTAAATGCCTCATGCCGGATACTCTTCCCGGAAGCGATTTTGATGAACATGGGCTTTGCTCCTGGTGCAGAAGTTCCTATCCTGCCTACACGGTTAGAGGAGAACAGCGTCTGAAAGCCAAGTTCAAGGGCTTGGGTAAGCACTCCGGCAGAGCTGATTGCGTGGTGGGGCTCAGCGGAGGCAAGGATAGTACTTATGCCCTGTATCGTCTGGTCAGGCATTATGGATTGAAGGCAGAAGCATTTATCTATCTACACGATGGCAGCCGGGATTTTGCCATTCGCAACGCCGAGCGCACATGCGAGAAGCTGAACGTGCCGCTACACCGTGTTAGCCTGCCTGATCATGGACATCAGAATTCCTTTCTGGCATATTTTAAAGCCTGGCTGGATCATCCGGAAGCCATCGCTGCCAATCTGACCTGTGTGGCATGCAAGCACCTGCACATTATGGGCTCCCAGATCGCAGTAAAAGCCCAAGCGCCTTACATCGTATGGTCATCCACCCCTTTGGAGTATTCACCATTCCTGGCTCTGAAGCACAAGGGGGATTCTGTCCATCAATACAAGCGCGAAGGCACTATACAGGGAGCAGTGAAACTATGCAATCAGATGCTCAAATCCCCTTCGCTGGCCAGAAGCCTGCTCAGTTTCCCCAGGCTCAGTATCCTCGGTTGCGCCGCTGTTTTCCCCTCCAGCAAATACCTTCGCTACAGATTTCCCGACCTTATTCCGCTGATGTTTTATTCCTACGAGAGATGGGATCCCGAGCTCATTCTCACTACCATTCGTACGGAACTGGACTGGCAAAGCCCTCCGGATACTGCGGAGGACTGGCATACGGATTGTCTGTTCAATGTATTCAAAGAATATATGTTTCAAAAGATGTACGGCGTCTCCTACACCGACGCGCACCTGAGCAACCAGATTCGTCATGGTTACATAAGCCGGGAGCAGGCATTGGGCAAACTGCGCGAAAGCAAGCTTCACTATGCGGCAGCGCTTGAGCCCGCGCTGAAGGAACTGGGGGCTGAAGAACTGATTGGGCGAATTGACCCCGAATGTTTTAAACTGGAGATATAGATTATGCTGATCCTGGGTATCAACGCTTTTGGCCAAAATCCCTCCGCGTGTTTGGTGGAGGACGGGAAATTGAAAGCCTTTTCACATGAAGAGAGGTTCAATCGCCTCAAAGGCTCCCACGGCCTCTTTCCTACACAGGCCCTGAACTGGTGTCTGGCTTCAAATGGACTGAAATTACAGCACATCAATAGAATTGCCGTAAACTGGGACTGCCGCAAGTATCCCTTCCAGATTGCAGCTAACCTGGCCAAGGCAACCATTGTAAACCGGTTTAGAGGAAAGAAGGGATCCGGCAAGGGCGGCTCAGACGGTATGGGTGGCGTGATCGAAAATCTCAATCTTTACCGCCCATCCCATTACAGCGCCAAAATCCGTGACGCTCTGCGATCCAGCGGTCACAGGGGGATGATCCCGGAGATTGTTTTCGTCAATCACCATCTCTCACATGCCTATCAAAGCTACTTCCAATCCGGATATCGTGATGCCATGGTACTGGTCGCCGATGGACACGGAGAAGATGTCTGCGTCACCGGCTATGAGGTACATACCGGAACATTTACCAAGGTGCTGCAAATCCCCGTTCCCTATTCCCTGGGATGGTTCTATGGTGGATTCACCGCATATATGGGTTTCAATGCCAATCGTGATGAAGGTAAACTGATGGGTTTGGCGGCATACGGTGAAGAACGCATGAATCGTAATCCCTGGCTGCAAAGACTGGATAAGGTTCTCAAAATAGAGAAGGACGGTTATCGGCTTGATCCCGGGTACTTCAAAATGGGCTCAAACAAGCATCACCCCAGATTTACCGATGCTTTGGCGGATTTTATCTGCTCTTACAATGCCAATCTCACTCCCATCGGACTGAATGAGCGCGTGCAACACAAAGGCAAGACTATCAATCGCTATTTGCTACCTGAGTACATAGATCTGGCGTACGCGGTGCAAAGCCGGCTGGAAGATGCCGTATGCGCCCTGGTTAAGCAGCTTCAAGCCAAGACCAGACTAAAGAAGCTGTGCCTGGCGGGTGGCATTTTCATGAATTGCAAAGCCAATGGCAGCATCTTTGCCCTGGATGGCATCGATGAACTCTTCATCCATCCCGCTTCATCGGATGACGGCTCTGCCATCGGCGCGGCATATTGGGTTTCCCAAGAGCTGGGCGCGGAAATCCATGATCCTCTGCGCCATGTCCAATACGGCGCGGCCTTTAGTAATGACGACATCCGTAACGCGCTGGAGCAGAGCGGATTGAGCTATAGCGGTACTGATGATCCCGCGCGTGCTGCGGCTCAGCTTTTGGCACAAGGCAAGTATCTGGGCTGGTTTCAGGGACCTGCCGAGATGGGTGCCCGGGCTTTGGGCGGACGCAGCATCATCGCGTGTCCGAATCACCCGGAGGTCAAAGACGACATCAACGCCAAGGTGAAGTTCCGTGAATCCTGGCGTCCATATTGTCCCTCGCTTACTCTGGAATCCCGGGGCAAGTACCTCAGTTCCCCCGCCCCGAATAACTTCATGATCCGGGCTGATTATGCCACAGAGTTGCTCAAAGAACACGCTGCCGCCACAGTGCATGTGGATAACACCGTGCGGCCCCAGACCGTATCGCCGGAAACCCTGCCGCTATGGCACCGCCTGATCAAAGAGACCGAAGCCCTCACCGGAGTGCCGGTATTGCTAAACACATCCTTCAATGTGCGGGGCGAACCAATCGTAAATTCCCCCTTCGATGCCATCCGTACCTTTTGTTCCACCGGCCTGGATGCCTTGGTGATCGGCAATTTTCTGGTGCAGAAGAAGGGGTCTGACAATGGATGAATACATTCACATCAGCGTTGATTTCGATTGGATCCCCGGCTCTGATGTCCCCATCTCCCGATTGTATGAGATGTTTGACCAGTATCAGGTGAAGGCAACTCTCTTTTTCACCGGGGGTTTTGCCACTGCCTATCCTCATCTGGTGAAGCAGGCCGCCCAGGAGGAACACGAAATAGGCTGTCATGGCCTGAATCACGGGATCGACGCCCATGAAAAATTCGACACGGGCGTAGCTTACACCGTTCAGAAGGAATTGATTAGAACCTCAGGAGATATCATCGCCCAGATCACCGGAGAGCCCGTTCTCAGTTTCCGCGCGCCTTATCTGCAAGTATGCGATACTACGCTGAAGGTGTTGGCCGAACTGGGCTATAGGATTGATTCATCTTTGCCGGCCAGGCGTTTTGACTTCGGATGCGGAAGCATCAGCAGCGTCCGGCAATTCCGGAAGTCCTGCCATCCGCATGTGATCGCCGTAGGACAGCATCGCCTGGTGGAAATACCTCCCAGCGCGTGCGTCGTGCCTCTAAACATGAGGATGCTGCGTACTTTTCCCTTCTTCATCTGGCGTTCAGTGATCAGCTTGTTATCAGCCAGCCACAATCCGCTGGTCTTCTATATGCATCCTGCGGAACTGGCGCACAACAAGGACATTACGATTCCCGAGGGAGCCTGCATGGGGTTTTATCGCAATTGCGGCCCCCTGCATTTCCAGACTCTGGAGCGCTTTCTGAAGTACTTGCTACACAGAGGCATCCGCAGTGAAACCATGGCATATACTTACCTTAAGACTGTGGATTTGGCTCCCAAGGTCTGCATCGCCTGATCCGAAGGGAAAAGACGTCTATCCTGATCATTTACGACACCTCCAGGAGAAAAGCATCCGGCAAATTGAATGGGATCCTTATTAATCATCCCCAACCGGTTCTATGCTCTTCCTATCTTGAGCTTCATACGCATTCGGTGAGCCCCCCATACACCGGTCATACGATTGTACGACCGGTGTATGACCGGTGTATGGGAGGCGTA
>JAEWNJ010000074.1 GCA_023392795.1 Candidatus Cloacimonadota bacterium | reverse complement strand
CCAGCATCCATCCCCCCTCCCCCGAGAATGATGAGATCCGGATCCAGCAGCATGCAGGCAGTGGCGAGACCTTTACAGAGGTAGTGCTTTGCCCGGCTGATGATCGCGGCCAAATCGGGATCATGCTTTGCGGCCAGGATGATCTCGCTGAGGCTTTGATCCCGGTAAAGCGCATTTAGCTGTGCCGCAGCTTTGAGGACGGCAGTTACGGAACTGTATGCTTCCAGGCAATCCTTCAAGCCGCAATTGCATTCGATACCATCCGCTGCAACTGCAATATGCCCCAATTCCAGAGCAAAACCCCGGCTGCCGTGATACACAGCATTATTCGCCACAAAACCACTGCCGATGCCGGTTCCGATGGTTACACCAAGTACAAATGCGGATGTGCCCTGCGCTTCAGCCAGCGTCATCAGGTTTGCATCGTTATCGCAGAATGCGAGGTGGCGATACTCATCCGGAACGATCATTAGCGGCGAAACATCAGTCCACCAAGGGAGATTGGGGTTTACACCCCTCAGTTTACCACTTTGACGATCGATGGTTCCAGGAGTGGCGATGCCAATACCCATGATGGGATAATCCCAGATCAGGGAATTGATTAGAACGCGCATGGCAGCCAGAAAATCCGGCAAACTGGACTTGGGCGTGGGGAGCAGACCGCTGTCAACAGGCTTCTCACCCGGATTACCAATGGCGTATTTGATGGCTGTACCGCCGATATCGATTCCAAGATAGTAAGACATCGTGAACCTCCCTTTAGTCCTTGTCTGACCAGATCAAGCCGTCTTCCCGGATATACAGATTGGGCTGATCTTTGGCTCGCGACAGGGTGATGATATAGCCCTTGCTGTGAGTTTCCAGTTTTAGTTTTAGCTTTTTCCCTGCCCAAACTGGGGGTTTTGCCTTTAGTTGCCTGAGTGTTTTGGCGTAGCTACCATGATCGAAGTAGTACTGCTTTTGCCGGTAATAAAGCTGCCGCAAGTACTCCCGCAGGTCTTCCGAAGGTCGGTAGCTGTACACCGGATCGCCTGAACCTACCTCCGCCAAAGAGAAAAACAGATATCCCCAGCGTTCGGGGTAATGCATGGCGATCAGACCCTGGGGGCTCCAAACCCAGTTATACTCAGGCTTTCCGGCTATCTTGACGTATTCGCCATCGATCACATCGGATTCCCAGTGCACGCGGGAGAAATTGATCCGCCAAAAGTCCCCTTCAGGAGGGGGGAAGACCTTGTTTGCGCATTCAGACAGGGTGGACATGGGTATTTTCAGTTCCACCCGCCAGGCCTTGTCGATATCGGAGGGATCATTCAGGGAGCCATCAATGCCGATCGCATACTTTATCCCCCTAATGTCCCAGGCATTTACGGCTACTTTATCCCGGTCGCGGTAGGGCTTGATGATCAGCAAATCCCAGAGGGTGCCCAAGGCATTGATTTCCAGTTCGTAGTAGTCGTGTGTATCGCCATCGGGATCGATGAAGATCTCAAAATCGTTATCGTGAAAGATCACGGCGTCGCGCTCAGTCAGCTTTGCCCAGATCTGAGGTTCTTCCAGTTCCGCAGCAAAATAGAGCCAGTCTTCATCCCAAAGCATCTTCACCCGGGTACGCTGAAAGGGTAGTGGCTTCAGATCACCCTCTATATCCACGAAATCCTCGCTCCACGATGCCTTCTGCCAGGATGCTTCGAGGAAATCGCCATCAATCACGATGTCATCTATGGGGCGAAACGCTGTATACTGGCGCGGGGCAAAGGCTCCCACAGGAACGGGGAAAGTCTCCGCACTCAGCACCACTAAACTAAGGATAAACAGGATCAAGATATATCTGAACATGGCTGCTCCTTCATTGGGCAGAGGCGTGATCGATCAAGGCCTGTACCGTAGTAATTGCCAGACCCACGCAGGTGTCTGCCGCGCCGTAGTAAACATATACTTCACTATCCAGGGGAACAAAGCCCCGGGAGTCCTTTTGTATAGGGATGGCAGCGGAGGGAAACACCACATTGGGTACCTGACCGGTGAGTTCATAGATTTCTCTGGGTTCCAGAATGTTGTATCTGCCTCTGGTCAGGGTCTTCCACGGCTGATGCAGGTCTTGCAGCGATACCCCTGCCTGATAGACGTTTGCGCTGCCAAAATGGGTGGCAACTCCGTGGTAGATGTGCAGCCAGCCCACTTCAGTTTTGAGCGGAGGAGGGCCGCTGCCGATCAGCTCATCCCAATAATGTGGCCTACCGGAGAATGCTGGGGACACTTCCTGCCAGTGCAGCATGTCTGCGCTTTGACTGCAGGTGATTGTGGATCCGGTCTTAACGCCGTCCTTGCCCTGAAAAGTATTGTGGCGTTCAAAGCGGTATGGCGTGCCTTCAAACAATACTCCATTGCGCACATCGGGGCCTGAGACCAATGCGATAAACTCCAGATCAGTAAAGTCCCGGCTGATAAAGTTGCCCAAAAAGCAGCCGGCGTCGGTATCCATGGCACATATCACGTCGTAGCCCTCATCCGCAACGCGGCGGGTGATGCGAGCATCATAGATATGGTAAATCCTATGAGGACAGCGGGATAAGTGATTGATCCGGATGGCATTGTCACTCACGGTAAAGTGGATGCCATCATCCGAGACAGCTTTCACAAACAAGGTCTCCCGTGCCCGGTTCTGCACCCGGAGCAAAAGCAGGAATTGGCCTTGATGCATCGCTCCCCCGGGGTTGAATACCGAGCTTAGGTCCTTTAGCGCAGGATCATCGCTGCGAATATCCAGACGACTGAGAATGGGATTTGCTTCATAGCGTATCAAGGTATCCCTCCAATCTCTCCAGGCGACTCATGAAGTCCTGGTACCCGGTATTGGGGTTCCAAAGCCGCTCTGCCAGAGCGAAGGCGCGGGGCAGCAGCATGGCTTCCAGTTCGTTCTGATCGTGGATATGCTC
>JAEWNJ010000070.1 GCA_023392795.1 Candidatus Cloacimonadota bacterium | reverse complement strand
TTTGGCATCACGCAATAGGCATGTAACTCATACAGATTGGAATCATAGAAGTGAAAAGCATGAGTAAGGATAGGGGCAAGATCCGGACTGCAGAGATTGATTCCGGTTGCTGGGTGCCTGCCCAACTGCTCATCAAAGCGCTCTATGCTCTGTCGATACTTTTCGATGAGATCAAGGCAGACGCTCCCCGGAGCTTTGTTGCGGAGTTCCGCCATAGCAGCTTGCATCTCTTTGATGGATAGCAATATCTGTTGAGGAAGCTCGCCTTCCAGCCTCCAGGTAAGAGAAAAAATATGCTGAGTTTCCTGATAGTGAGGAAGAAAACGCCGATGGTATTCGAGGATTTTTGGCATTTTGGTCTCCTTTGCGATGATGGGCAAAAGATCTGAGGGGATGGAAAACTTGTAAAGTAGAAAAATGAAGTGTCGGCAAAAAAGCACATTATGGGCTTGCCGGAGTGCCCTTAGGATTGCAGGCGTCCCCGCCTGCAAAGCGACGCAGTCGCTTATCTTTTGTAGCGAGCGATGCTAGCTTTCGACACGGGACGTGTCGAATCCTGCACGCGCAACTACCCTCTGTACTGAACGCCTCCGGGCTGAGTCTATGGTTCGCATCACCATCAAGATGGATAAAAAAGACGGTACAGAATCCGTAGATCCTGTACCGTAGTATTATGCAGAAAGCTTTCTTACTTTTTGGGTAAGATTACTTGCTGTCTGTTTCTGTTGTTAGTTTTGAGGTTTCCTGCAGGGGTAATCTGAGGAGCTTGTGCAGCGTTCAGGGATGTTTGAGCCCTGAGTGATACGTTCGGAATGTTGGCCGCAGCTACTTGTCTTACATCTGTGGAAGCTGTTACATGATAGAAGAGATGAGCTTGATCAGCAGTAAGATCATAGCTGAGGGCAGCGGTGGAACCCAAAAGGGTAAACTCACCATAAGGATCTGCGCTGGAATAGATATTATAGGATCCGGCAGCGGGTACTTCTTCCCAGCTAAGTTGAGGAGTACCGCCAACGAGCGCTATAGCTACGTTGGCAGGAGTATCCACATCAACAATCGCCAATTCCGGTCCGAATACGAAGTCCAGGTTCAATATGGTGTTATAGGTACCATCATTTGTGCCGCTTCCATTGAATGCCAGATAGTATTCTCCAGCAGGAATGGTGCTCAGATCTACTGTGTAAAGCTGAGAGTTTTCGGTCGGTGCGAAAGCGGGCAGGATGTTGGTCCAGGTTACGCCATCTGCAGAGTAATCAACCGCCAGGCTAGCTGCACCAGTGCTCTGATTTCCAAAGCTGGCATAGAAGTTCAATTCTTCCGAGCCGGTAAGGACGAGCTTGGGTGTGACCAGTCTATCATCGGTGAAAGTGGCACCATAGCAATAAGCTGCCCAGTTACCCTCATAGGGAGGTAACCATGTAATATTGTTTAATGTCCACTGTGATGCGTCACCGAGAGTCCAGCCATCGACAGTGCCTTCGAATCCCTCGGCAAGATTGCCTTCGACAGCAATGATTCCCTGGGTGGTGGCAGAGTTGTTGGTCAGATTATCATCAGCCGGTACTGAAGCTGTGATTGTGTGGCGTCCACCCACAGTGGTGTAGTTTACTGTAACAATCTCGGTTTCATTGTAATTCAGGGTGCCGATGTTTGTAGTAAGCACGGTTCTACCATCATTGATGGTGAAGGTCACCTGAGTTCCGCTTTGCGGGTTCAGACCGTTGTTTTTGATCGTGGCAGAGAGAACTGCCGTTTCGCCATCGCTGATGATCTGATTGGGGTAGTTCACCTGTGTTACAGCCAGGTCGTTCATGACGACGTCGGCGAGTCTGGGACCTACCACGTTATCGATTCCCACCCAGGATAAGTAGGTACTATAATCGAAAGTGGAAGAAACCGCAAAGGCAAACTGATAGGTACCATTGGGGATCGCGCTGAGATCCAACGAAACATATTGTAGTGCTTCATTGGTAGCGAGATCAATCGGGGCACCTAAGTTTGTCCACACACGGGTACCAGGGGCTTGATACTTCACCTGAACGGTTGAACTGCCGTATCCATATATGTTGTTGCCACCGGCAAGCCAGTAACTGAACTTATTGATGCTTCCATCCAGGATTACTTCCGGCGTGATCAGCATTTCTTCCGGGTCTGTTGCTACTTGACCGATCATGGTGAAAGAATCGAACATATTGAAGAAGAAATTATCGTCTCCAGTTTCCCAGAATACGGCGTTTTCGGTTTCGGTCCAATCACCGGGTACGGGATCGCCCAGATTGAAATCTTCCGCCAGAGAGCCGGCAGGCAAGCTGAAGAATGCCTGGGCTTCATGATTCGCATCCATGGTGAGAGGAGCAATTCGGTCGGTGGAGAACTGAACTCCATCCACTTCCCATTTATCAAAAAAGCTGAGGCCTGGTTGTGCTGTGAGGTTCACTACTGTGTTTTCAATGTAACTATGTTCTCCAATGGCAGGAACTACTGTACCACTACCCACGGGATCGAGCATTGTGAGATCCCAGAAGACGGGCGGGTTGCCCATGAAGATGTTATCCAGGTATAGGTTGTTACCATAGGCACTAGTGGCAGTGAATTTCAGCATATTTGTACCAGCAGGAAGTGCAAGAGTTTGTGTGTTCCATTGACCAGCTGTGGGAACAAAGGAGCCGGTAGTTGTGCCACCGGTATTGAGGATGCCGTCAGCTCCACCGGGCATTTCGAGAAGAGTGGAGTAGCTTAGACCACCGTCTATGGAATAATATACATCCATTCTATCCAATTCTCCTGAGTATGTGGCATAGGCATAGTCAAACATCAGCGTTGGAGTGGTCAGAGCAGAGAGATCCAGCGGAGGTGTAACCAGGGAGAAGGGGGTGCTGCCGCTGATACCATAGAAATTAGCAGAAGCAGATGCTGTGCTTTCGTCATATCCTCCAGCTGCTACTGAGCGAGTCCAGTTTCCGGATCCGCTGATTAGTGCCCAGTTATTGGGCGGGAAGGTAGCGCCTTCAAAGCCTTCAGTCCAGGGGGTATCAGGGCCAACAACGATGGTGGGATCTGCTTCGATATCAAACCAGAAGGGATTGTCCGGCAGGGCAGAACCGTCATCGTTAATGGCTTCTACAGTCCAGTACCAGCGATCAAGATATTCAAACGTGATAGCCGGGCTTGGTCCTTCAGCGAAGGTGGTGGGGTTCAATGTAGTAGCCGTGGTTTCAAAGTAAACATCTTCGAAGATGCTTGCTTCATCCTGAGACATATAAACGGCATAATATGTGGCAAAACCACCCGTAGCGGCAGGAGTCCAGCTAAGGTTGAAGCCGGTTTTGGGAAGCCCGGTAGCGCCATCGGCAGGAGAAGCCAATGTCGGAGCTTCGGGAGGGCCGGTGGGTATTGGAGTAGCGGTAAGACTGATGTCATCGATATTGATGGGAGGTTGAGTTCCACCGGAGCTGTCATTCTTCCAGGAGAATACCAGGCGTTTCACGCTTCCGGACAGGGTGCCAGGCAGAGTGATATTTGCTTGAGTCCAATCAGCTTGCACGTTGTAGTTAGTTAAACCGAACTGACCGATAGTTAGCTCAGTTCCAGCAATGGGAGTTACTGATGTATCTACAAGATGAACTCTCATCCTGTCCCAAGAGGTGCCTTCGCCCTGGCATTTCCACCAGAAGGAAAGCGGGAATTCCAGCATCTCATCATCAAAGGCGATGTCGGTGTAGAGGTGAGCTACGCTGGTGGCTGTGTTGGTATAGGCATTGCTTACACCGCTATCATTGGAGATATAGGCAGAGTTTGTGCCTTCATAGGGATCGGCGGTGCCGACGTACCAGGCATTGGTCTGATTGTCATTGACAATAGTCCAATTGCCTTGTCCGGCTTCCCAACCCTCAGTTAAAGGCAGAGTAGCAGGATAGTATGCTGAACCGCTGAGCGTTATTGAATAATCCTCACGCGTGAAGACAATATCCAGATCGGCGTTTTGCGCGCTGGCATCCTGCGGCTCAAACCGCACGGTGAACTGTGTGTTTGCTCCCGGGGCCACAACCCAGTCGATTCCGGCATAATCCGGAATACTGAAGTCTGTGCCCGCAGGATCGATGCCGATGCTGCCCAGATTGAGGTCTGCGCCACCGGTATTTGAGATAGTAAACACCTGTTGAGCAAATCCACCTATGGGAACATTGCCGAAGTTGAAGCTTGCGACATTGGGGCTGATGTTGAAGATAGCTTCAGTTGGGGCTAAATCAACCGTGATGTCATCCAGCGAAATGTACCAGGGACTGAAATTAATCGTGCCCAGGATTCCAACGTAGTAAGTGCCGGTTGCAGGCACAGTAAATACTCCGTTCAGGTATTGATAGTCACCGTTGATAATGCCGGTTGTGGGCAAGATGCTATTCGTCATTCCGGCAGCCGTGGCTTCTGTGCCATAAGCGATAGCGATGCTTGCGTTAGCGGCAGTAGCGCCATCCTGACGGGCAAATAGTGAAGCTTCATAGGCAACGCCTGCTTCAAAATGGAATGCTTTGAACATCCAGCGGGTGTTTCCATATCTAAGATAAGCATTCCAGGAACCGGTTCTGGGTGTGCGATTGTAATCAGTAATGGAAGTATTTGCTGTCCAGATGTTTGTTCCTGTTACTGCTTCCTGAATCCATCCTGCAATTGCGGTCTGGTCAGTATTGCCGGCTTCAAAGCCTTCGTTGTAAGGCACATTGACTGCTGCCATCTGGGTTGTAAAGCTCCACAGCGGACCTTGGGTTTCCATCCGGGTGGAGTTCTGTGAGATTACTCTCCAATTATAGGTTTGAAAACTACCCAGTCCCGAATAGGCATATGATCCTGTAGCTCCGGCAGCACCGGAATCAACCATGGTCATATTGCCTGCGGGTCCAAACCACAGCTCATAGGTATCGGTGTCAGCACCGAAATTCCAGGTGAGAGTGCCATTGGGGGCAACGCCTACAGCCGCATTGGCGGGGCTGGGATTGGTAACCAGACCGGGAGCGCCAACTGGTGCAGAAACGATGATCGGTGTGGTAATGCTGACAGGATCGGTATCGCCAGGACTTTCCCATGTTCCACCAGATTCAGCAACCAGTGCAGAAGTATGATCAAAAATGGCATAGTAGTTTTCGTAGGCCCAGCTACCTGGTGTGTAGGTAGTGGTTACTTCATCGCCGTCCTCAACGGCAAAGTCGTGATATGCGGGACCGGCACCGCTTGCGAGAGTGATATCGCTTAGCACCGGCGTGCCATTGACCAATACGGTTAGAGAGCCGCCACCCCAGCCATCGCCATAATCATCGACAAGGGCTACTTGCCAGTTTACAGCGCTGAGACTCATAGCCAGGATGGCTACGCATAACAGTAATATAATTTTCTTCATATCAGAAAACTCCTTGTTTAGACGTAATTCTTTTGAAGGGTTTTGGTATTTAGGATTTAGTGAATAGACCTCCAAAGCGGGAGCGGATCTCGCCCGGGTGATGTATCACATCTGATTTTGAAGGGTTGGGAGTGAAGCTGTTCAGGGATATGGGGGCAGAGGCAGGGGCTTGGTGATAATGTGCGACGATTATTCTTACAAGCTGCATCCGCAAGGGGTAAATGCTTCCCTGAGTGTTTGTATTGATGGTTTGATATAGTAGCATAATGGTACGCGCAATCTCCTGCTCCGGGGTGGAGCGATGTAAGGGTCAGGGCGCGCGTCTTAGTAAACATAAAAACAATACCTTTTCTATAATTTCTAAATCATCAGGCACAAGCCCAAGTGATTCTTCTTGTAGAGCTTAGCAACGGAAAAGAACACTGGAAAAGCTCCCGAAACCATAAAAGGGACTCCGCAGAAAAGGGTCAAGCAGAAAAACTACATTTCAGAAGATCTTCATTCTGTTGATGCAGTTTTCCACAATGAATGCTTGGGTTGCCGGTGACCTCAAAGGGTTGCAGGTGACCTCATAGGATTACCGGGGTCCTCATAGGATTGCCGGGGTCCTCATAGGATTGCAGACGTACCCGTCGGCACACGGTGGAAGCTTCATCCTGAAGCTTGTTTCTCTCTGGTGTGCCAAGAGGCTTGCCGGGGTTCACAAAGCCTTGCCGGAGTCCCCATAGGCTTGCCGGAGTCTTCGCGGAAATGCGCAGCATTTTCGTGGGGTGGGTCAGACGTTTCGTCTGCATAAGCGACAGAGTCGCTTTCTGTCTCGGCCTTCGGCCTCGATCGACACGAGACGTGTAGAATCCTAACTCAAGCCACTCCGGGACTTTTCATTTCTCAAGTCTCAATCCACCCCATCTAATAGTACATCGTAAATTGTACACTGTAAATTGTTCAGCTCCGTCCAGGCACCAAAAACCCCCGGCTGGAAAACCGGGGGTTGGTATCTTTTGTATGCGGGGCTTACCCGCAGGATTTAACTAGTTCTTATCTTCTGTATTGGGGATCGATGGCAAGGCTCTGACCGCGCTGTTATCAAAACCGATAACGGACGCGGGGTTGAAGACCTGGCCGATCTCGCGATCCTGGTGATTGTAGGAACGGGACAGTACTCTGTAGAACTTCTTTGCTGGAGCAGAAGTAATGGTATAGAGCAGGTTTGGAGTTACGGTAAGCTCGGTGGCAGCGTTCCAATCATAGGGATCATCACTGCCCTGAACCACGTAGAGGTAGGCACCATCGACCGCGTTCCAGGTTAGCTTGGGATTTATGCCATCCATGGCGATCTGTACAGCGGGGGCCGTCAAAGGAGGCATTGCCGTATGGGGATCAACGATGAAGGCGGTATGGGGGATATAACTGGTTTGGGTGCCGGTACTACTGGGAGCGGTGGGATCGATAGGAGTCGTGCCATCTTGGTTGAAGTAGCGGGTACGATTCGGATAACTCGCATCCATCGTGTAATAGAAGTGGTTGGTGGAATTCCAATAGGCATCTTCAAACTCACGATAGGTTCTTACCGCAAGATTGCCGCCCGTGTAGTTGAACGGAGTATCCAGCGGGATAACAACGGCGTTGACCCCGAGCGGGAAATGCACATTGCCTTGGAAAACGAGAGTATAGTCTGCAAAAGGCAGCCAGGCGCTATTGACATTTTCGGTGGTATGCTTCATCCATATTCTCACCGGTTTAGTGAGATCCTGGGTGAAGTTATTTTGGTATATGATAGCGTTGATCGTACCACTAGCCATCTGCATTTGAGATCCCAGATAGATCACTTCTGCCACGTTGTTTTTGTAATAAAAGTTAAAGGGCAGATAGTTCACCGTGCTTGTTGAAGCAGGATCACCTATGGCGGAGATATACGATGTGGAAGCGAATACTAATACCTGCATGATATCACTTTCATCGTTGGTCGGGTTGGCATCTCCTGCGAGCACGACCTTGGCATATACATCATATGAGTTCGCAATCGAAGGCGTCCAGTTTATGGTATGCTGGGCGCTCGCTCCTGCAGCAAGACTCTCGGAGATATTCACTGTGGCTAACACATCTCTGGCATCCGCACTGAGTAGCTGTACCGAGTATGCAGCTTGCGCGGCAGTACCATTGTTCATGACAGTGACGGTGTAGCTTAATTGATCACCGGCAATACCAAAACCGTCTCCGGTAAAGGCAGTAACTGCCAGATCATTGGGGGTTAGCTCTTCCATATACACGTCATCGATGTAGATGCTGCGATAGTTGCCGCCCAAGCCGTGCTTGAAGCAGATGTTTGTGTCTGTTCCCAGGTAGTCGGCGAAGGATACGCTGTAGGTGGTATGAGTTGCAGTGAGCGGGATGGAAGCCAGTTGGTTAAATGTTCCGGTTGCATCAGTGGCATTAGTGGTCCCTACCAGGAGAGTGTAACCAGAGCTACCACGAGCAGAGAAGCTGAGTTTGATGCTGTTCATCGGCACAACGACTTCGGGCGAGATGAGTCTGATATCAGCAGTTGTGCTGCTGGAGTTGTACATTCTTGCCGTATTCGGCTGGCTAACTGCATAGGTAGTGCTGGAATATGTATCCACATACCATGAAGTGGATGTGGGATTTACCATTCCTACCCATTGTGCAGGGAGGTTCGGAGAAGTAACGCCATCGAAGTTCTGGCTATAAGGCAGGCTGAGGATCCGGGGATCATCCATGATGGTGAAGCTGAAGGGAGTGGGTACATCAGCATCGCCATCACCATTGCTGGCCATTACGGTCCAGTACCAGGTTTCGCCATAAGCGAAGGTAATGGGATCAACAGTGGACTGAGTGGGATCAAATGTAGTACTTGTCAGATTGTACCACGCATAATCCGCCACATCTACTGTGGAGCCCATGAACACAGAGTACTCGGAAGGTATACCTCCGGTTGTGGCAGGGTTCCAGCTAAGGTTAAAACCGCTGAGGGGCAGGTTTTCTGCTTCATCAGCAGGG
>JAEWNJ010000099.1 GCA_023392795.1 Candidatus Cloacimonadota bacterium | reverse complement strand
GAGTGTAGCTATTGGCAGTCAGAAGATCCAGGTTTTGTACGATATTGGTGGGGGGATTGTTGGTCCCGAAGTTCAGGCGGAAACCATCAGGCAGACCGCCGCCGGAGAACCAATTCAGAGTGGCGAAAGGAGAAACAAGGGTCGCTCCATCTGCCGGTGAAACGATGTTGGCAGGATTCGGAGCTGCATTGGCCACGGGGTATGTGAAGGTGAAGGTGAGTCCGCTGGCGGGATAATTCACGTCATTCAGGATCACGTACTGATTGTTGGCCGAGGCTGCCGTGGTGGCATTCCAGGCACCATCACCCTGACGGGCGTTAAAGTCCGTGGCATCTGGTCCGCGCAGGCCTACCTGCATATTGCCATTGGTGGCGTTGGCGGTGATGCTGCCATATACGATGGCGACGCTATTGGCAGTTTCATTCAGACGAATTTGAAAGTTTAGCAGGTCACCGGTACCGCTGGTACCGTATTTCTTGTAGTTTTCAAACTGGACAACGCAGACCCGGTTGGGTGCAGCGCCGATGGTTTCCACCCGCAGCGTGGCACCGGCCTGAGCCTGAAGGTCTCTGGCCATGGCGGCGATCCTGTTGTACAAGACGGGGGGATCGATCGCCGTGGTGCTGGAGATGGGAGTGTAAGCAGATGTTGAAGCGATGTTCACCGAAGGGGTGAGCGCTGATTGGCCAAGGGAAATCCAGCCGTTGTTATTGACGGCCAGACGGTCGAAGGTTGCTCCGTTGAACATGAAATCAAAGCCGATTGGTATTCCCGGTCCTGTGGTTACTGTGCCTCCAGCAGGGGTGGCGGGATCTACGAATCGTTGGTCATCAGATGTTTCTGTGCCTAATTGAAGACCTCCCGTTATGGGAGAGTAGGTACCCATTGTCGTGGTAAAACCATATTCCACGGTTTGAGATAAACCCGGAACTGTTCCCAACAACAGAAAGGTAACTATTAGCGTGAAAAGCAAGTTTCTTTTCATTGCTGTGACTCCTCTCTAGTCTTGGTGTGTTCATTTGTTGTTACAAGCATCGGAGCAATTGTTCCGATGCTAATCATCATCCATCGAATCATTAAATAAACAAGTCCAGAAGTTCAGATGCCAGTTTCTGCATAGTTCTTTTTCTTGTAAAGGAAAATCTTTGGTAAATGGAATGAATGAGACTCAGGATCAATATTGGATGCCCATACTCTCCATATCTATGAACTATCCGGGCGGATGGCAAACGTCTTCTGAGCCGTGCCTGGGATATGTATGCAATGATTTATACAAAGAAAGGGAGACCTCGGTATGTGCCAACCGGTTAGTGCCTGGACAACTATTTATCACTCCGTATTACCCGTCTTCCTTGACTGGCTTCTCCATCCCCCTTCAGGGTTCGTATCAGGTGATAATCTAGCCATAATCAAGCGTTAATTGTTAAGGCTTGATTAGAGCTTGATAAGTATGCGATAGACGCCGTCAAAGGGGCGTGGGACAGAGAATGAGCCTGGTAGACAGAACATTGTATTGGGATTACATTCGGTCGAATCTGCGTTTGGATATCTTTCCAGAGGTACGGTGCACTTCATTTGGATCGTATATCATGCCTCTCGACTGTTGACAATAAGGCAGATGGTGCAACATGCTATCAGATCCAAGGAGTATCTGCGGACTTATACTTGTGCAGACTCCATAGCAGCCAGAGCTTCCGTCTCGGAGATAGTTTTCAGGGTGTTTTCGGTCTCCTGCGCATTTCCCAGTTCCTGCTTGATTGTCAGGATGCGGCGATAATAACCCAGAGCCTCGGTATATTCGTGTTTCTCTGTGTGTATATTGCCGATATTGCCCAGCGCTTTGATGGTCTCCAGCTTGTCATTCATCTGCGTGGCCAGAGTCAGCTTGCGGTTCAGATAGGGCAAGGCATCATCGGCGCGGTTGTTATTCATATATGCCCAGGCCAGATTACCCAGGGCGATCGATTCATCACGAAGGGATCGCTGCTCCTCTGAGATGGCAAGGCTTTGCAGGAAAGAGGCTTCCGCTTTGATAAACTCGCCCTGTTCCATATAGATGAGCCCGAGGTTGGACAAGGTTTTAGCCTGACGCTGGCTCTCCTGCAGAGATTTGGCCAGATCGAGGCTTTTTGTATGATAATCGATTGCTTCGGAATACTTTTTGTGATGCTGATGCCAAATACCAAGATTGGAATAGGCTACACAAAGCTGGAGGGGATCATTGTGACGCTCAGCCAGAGCAAAGCCCTGCTCAAATTGCCCAAGAGCAGCCCCAAAATCTCCTCTGAAAAAAGCAGCAATGCCCTTGAAACGCTTGATGTCGCATGCATGAATTGATTCTGGGTTGATGAGATTAGCGGCTGCCGCGATGTCTTGATCAGCATCATCCCAGCGGCCAATAAGCCACTTGATATCTGCGGATTTGATCAGAATATCCGCTTTATCATCGCCATCGTCCAGGATCCTGCAGAGTTCGTCAGCCAGCTTTAGCGCCAGAGTGTTATCATACACCTTTGCTGCCAATTCCATAGCCCGTTTTAGATAAGGCTTTGCTTTATCCGGGGCTTCAGCTCGCAGCCAGTGATCGGCCAGGGCGTAGCTGAAATCATCAAGACGATCTGCAAAAAGGCTTTCCATGGCTTCCGCCGTAAGCTGGTGTAACATCTTGCGATTTTGTTGCAGAAGAGTTTGATACGCTACTTCTCGTGTGGTGATATGCTTGAAAAAATAGGTGGAGAAATCAAAGCCCAACATCCGCATGATCAGCGAATGATCTTCCAGGTCTTTCAAGGTTTTATCAACATCCACGGGATCATGCAGACGTTTTTCCACTTCGCGAAGGATTTCTACAAAGAACTCGTTGCCGATCACAGAGGCCTTGTGCAGTAGTAGACGCAGGTTTTGGGGAAGATTGTCCAGGCGGGATAGGATCAGCGCATGCAGATTTCCGGGTACAGGGTATTCATCAAGCTCGGTCTTGGGCAGATTGGCGATGTAATTGCACCATTCTTCCAGGAAGAAGGGATTACCAGCGGATAGTTCACGTACCAATTGGCGTGTCTTTTCGGAGAGATTGAGATCCCGCATATAGTGAGAGACCAATTCATTGATCTTGGTATCCGACAAAGCACTCAGTTCAATCTCACGAAAGCTCTTGTGATCCGTGATGCAGGATAAAATGGGATAATCCAGACGATAAAGTGTGATCAGAAGCATTGGTATGGCTTCTGCGTCGATCCTGGTGATGAGGTGATCCAGAGCTTGCGCAGAAGCTTCATCAATGAGGTGGATATCATCCAGAATTAGTAGCAGAGTGCGTTGCGATGGCCGAGCATTGCGCAGCAGTGTCATCAAGACGGATTCGATGGCTCTAAGAACGTGTAACAGGAGATCTTTACCTTTTTGTTTTACGCGCGGATCATCATAGCGAATCTCCAGAATCAAACCGATCAGAGGGATACTATCCATGATCTCTTCCGGAGCATCGCTCTTCGCTGCGATAGACGCCATGGCGCCTTCCAGGATAGCTTTCTTTTCTGCGACGGGAAGATTGTGATTCAGCTGAAACTGGTCTTCAAAGATCTTGGTGAAGAGATTGAATGGACTGGGAGAAATCGACGAGCATACTCCGCGCAGAATGTCGCCAGAATCGAGATCTGAACAGAACTCCTGGATCAAACGACTCTTACCGATGCCCGCGTCCCCTTTCAGGCCGATCAGGCATAGACTGTTTCCTGCCTGATTATAAGCATCCTTCAGACGTGACATCTCCTCTTCCCTACCGATGAAGACACTACGGGCAGCGCTTTTCCCCTCGTTCTTTTGCGCTAGCACGAGCCAGCAATCCACCGCTTCATCCACTCCCTTTACCTGTACCGGACCAAGATGCTCAAAATCAAATATGTGGTCCACCAATTGTTTGGTGTGCAGGGGTAACATGATGCGGTTCACAGGGGCGTTGCTTTCCATTCGGCTGGCAAGGTTCACCTCGGGACCATATACTGTAAAATCTCCCTCGCGGGATTGGCCAACCTTACCCACCGAGACGACACCAGTATTGATACCAACTCTGAGCCCCAATTCCAGATCCTCGTATCCCGGTTCGCGGGCAAGGAGATTGTTATAAAGCCGTAGTTGCTCCTGCATCTTGATGGCGGAAAGGATGGCACGCTGAGTGTCGTGCTCAGTGGCTTTCTTCGCTCCAAAGAGGGCCATGACACCGTCGCCGATATATTTGTCCACAAATCCACCGTAGAAACTGATGCATCGGGTGAAGATCTTCATAATCTCGTCCATCTTGCCGTGAATCACTTCCGGTTCAAAATGGGTGGAGATATTAGTGAAACCACGAATATCGGCAAACAGCACCGATACTTCGCGAAGCTCACCTTCTTTGAGGCTTAGTTTATCTTCTTGTTCTTCGTCACTAAGAAAGTCAGAGCCGAAGAAGAGATCGTCAGAGTTCATATTGTGTGATCATTTTATCGATAATGGGTGGAAGTAGTTCCCCGCATCTGCCTTGGTGAAATTCGTCGATAAAGCCCATGTTATCGGGCTTTTCCAGGTTTATGCCGATGGTATGGGCACCAAACAGCTTGGCGGTCATCACAAACCCAGCGGCTGGGTATACTACGCCACTGGTTCCGACGATCAGGAAGACATCAGTATTCTTTAGCAACTCCTCGATCTCATAGAGGAAGTAAGGGATTTCACCAAACCAAACAATGTCCGGACGCAGGAGATTGCCACAGCGCTCGCAGAGGGGAGTTTGCGGCTCCAGATCGCATTCTTCCATTCGGTAATGAGTGCGACAGGAGACGCAGAAGCATGAATCAAGGCGGCCATGCATCTCATAAAGACGCTTGCTTCCAGCCCGGGCATGCAGACAATCCACATTCTGCGTGATGAGGTGGAAATCATCGCCCAAGTGCTCTTCCAGCTTTACCAAAGCCAGATGAGCACTATTGGGCTGAACACTGAGGCTTTGCGCGTAGCGTTCCTTGTAGAACTCCCATACCAGGATGGGATCGCGCATGAATCCTTCGGGACTGGCGACATCCTCGACCTTACGGTTCTCCCAGAGGCCGCCAGCGTCTCGAAATGTTCTTATCCCCGATTCGGCTGATATGCCGGCACCGGAAAGTACAAGGACTTTGCTCATTTCATCAGCATCATCTTGCGACTGATCGTTTGAGTGGGTGTGCTAAGACGGTAGAAATAGACACCGCTTGCTACGCTTGCCCCATGCTGATCCTTGCCGTTCCAGGATATCTGTGTATGTCCAGCAGGAGCAACATCGTTGTACAGTGTGCTTACGCGTTGACCCTTGATATTGAAGATTTCTACCTTTGCCCGTTCTGAAGTGGGCAGGTAGAAACTGATATTGGTATTTGGGTTAAAAGGATTGGGATAGTTTGGGTTCAGACTTAGTGCCTGCACAATCTGGACGCCATCAGCATTGGCCACAGGATCACTTTCCAGTCTTACATCATCTATATACCAGCCTTCACCGGATACATAACCGTCACTTCCAAAGACGAAACGGAAGCGGGCTGTGCCAGAATACTCAGTGAGTTCAAAAGTGGCTTCTGTCCAATCAAAAGCACCCGAATAGACCGGAGTATTGGCGGGGAATGGAGAAGCTGGATTGTTATAAATAGTATGGTTGTAACCTCCGACGGGAGTTATGCTTTGCCAGGTACCACCATCAAGTGACATCTGAACCAGGCCGCCATCCCAGGCGGAATTGGGATTGGTATCGTGATCTTCAGCGTCCATCCAGTGATAGAACTTGAGGCGGCTGTTCACACCAAGTGTCACCTCGGGGCTGATCAAGGCTCCATATGCTGTGGAAGCGTATTGGCTGGATCCGCTTCCGCCAAACTTCATGGAATAAGTGCCCCCGCTGGTGTTGTTTCGGGTATTGGATCGGTGCCATTGATCCACGAAGTTGTTATTCATCTGTGCATTGGTCCAGTTTTGCATATCGGATTCGAATCCATAATTCATCATGCCGATATGGATGGGGAAAATACCTTCCACCACATTACCGTTCTCGGCTGCAATCATATAGCCTACATCAATCTGGCTGCCATCTTCAACATCTGCTGAAATCATCACGGTGAAGGCATCTGGAACATTCAGGGTACCTCCTGCATTTACAGCCGGAAGTGCTATATCAAATACATTTGTACTGGCATAGGGACTATTGACGAAGAGTATCATACTAGGGGTAAATGCCGTGCCAGATCCAGTATTCTGAACCTGGAATCCGATGCTGACCTGATCACCGGGATTGATGATATTTGAGGGTCCATTTATAGTGTATGAATCAAGGGAAAGCAGCGGTGCAGCCAGTGTGATGCGCCCATAGCTGTTAGTCTCGTATGTATCGAAGGTGGCGGAGAATGTGAGGTCGGCTTGAGTGTGATCGGGGAAACTGCCAACGATCCGGATTGTGAAAGCATCAGCTATGAACAGGCTATCCCCCGCTGCCAAAGCGGTAAAGTTGAGGCTTCCTTGCAGAATCTGGATATAGTCAGAGTCGGAACTAAGGGTCACTGTTCCGTTATTGGCTTGATCTACCATGCCAACGTTTTTCACAGTAATGCCGACGGCGATCTCTTCGCCTGTGTGGATCACGTTATCGTCATCAGCGTAGCTGACATCCTTACAAATCACATAAGGCATCTCGCTGGCGGTTACAAACACGGTGTTTTGATATGGATAGAAGTTCGGTGCGTTCAGATAAATCTGGTAGCTTCCCGGGGTAAGGCTTTCCAGCAGGTTAATCGTGATTATGCCGCTGTCATCGGCATAGGTATCATAGTACTGCTGACCGTCTTTTTTCATCAAAAAACGAGCGTGAGGTGCATCCGTTTGTATGGTGTATTGAGTTAGGCCAACCAACCATTGTGATGGGAGACTAACCGTCATCTGCATGGGAGTATCTGTCCAGATCATCATGGCAGGACACCCTATGAGATTGGTCTCATAATCCACCCAATACATCACTGGTTGATTTGTAATAAAAGGGATATTATCTATCTTGCTATCCACCAAAGTATATCCAAGCTCATGGATATCTTCCCCAAAGATAGCATCTACATACTCGCGGTGCAAGTACTGCGAGGCGCCATTTGTGGAGCCCTGCGTGCCCCAACCATAACGGGAATGGGCTATCATGCCGGCAGCGGATGTGGGTAGCGATGTGAACTTCTCGGTGATGCAATCATCGGAGTACATGCCAGGATAGGTTTCGCGGTTATCAAAACTACCGGCGTAGCAACCCTGAGAGAAGTAGATGGAAAAGTTGTTTGTTGCACCGTCATTGGTGATGTTGGCAGAAGATACCTGGCTATTTGATAACCTCATATTATACGTGGTGTTGGAGTGCCCCAAATGATTTACAAGGTTTGGTCCAGCAGATAGCATCGGGCGAATCTGTGAAGGCCCCCAGGATTCTTCATATCCAGCGGTGCGGTCGTATAGCGTCGAGATATCCCAGGAAGTGGGAACGCCAACTGTGCTGTATCCGTGAGCGTCCGAACCACCAATCATCTCGTCCATGTAGTCTCCGCCCCAGGTGGGACCATCCCAAAGCCATTCACCTACAAACAGCGCTTTTTTGATGCTGTCAGACACAGGAGCAAGCTGATAGGTAACTATCTTGTAGATCTGATTGGCAATCTCAAGATCAGAGTTGTAACAAATGCGGCCTATAGCCAGCTCGGGAGTGAGATCGGTTTCATGCTGCTCACCCCAATAGTTATCACCGTCATTGTTCCAGGTGCCATCCAGGCATGAGTAATACATGTCGGCAGGGATGTCGGTATCAGATTCTCCTCCAGCACCCATATCCACAGTGAAACCGCGATGCGGGATAACGTCTGTATCTCCAGCCAAAAGCACATAGCGCAATGGATTGGCGGCGAAAGTGGCAATGATGCTATTGCGAATCTTTTCCTGCGTGTCGCTACCCTCTGTGGAGGACAGGATGGAAGAAACACTCACAATCTCGGTGCTGATGCCCAGGCCTTCATAATAATCGGCCAGGGGCTGCCAATTGGACATTTTATCCTGATCGCTGATGATCAGATACTCCACTCCTGATTCTCGGTTTTCACGATATTCTGGAACGGGATTATCCACGCTGGCAGAGAGGCGTTTTGCCGTAAAGGAATCTTTCTTTAATATACTCATCGCGTTGATTGAACGTGCGGTGGGCGCAAACTCTATATCTACGGTTAGA
Organism: Candidatus Cloacimonadota bacterium; assembly: GCA_023392795.1. Classification (GTDB taxonomy): domain Bacteria; phylum Cloacimonadota; class Cloacimonadia; order Cloacimonadales; family Cloacimonadaceae; genus UBA5456. The sequence goes on along the minus strand of JAEWNJ010000099.1, from coordinate 11,130 downwards.
TTCTGGTAAAAGACCAGTTCATCTGTTGCCGGAAAATACTCAAAAGGGGATATCGCTGTGAAAGCGATTGGATGGCCGCTGAGAAAATGTGTCTGCACGCCATTGTGGCGTTCCTTGGGAAAGGCACCATCAGAAAGGTAGATGGCGGGATCAGGCGCATCGGCATTTATGCTTCCGCTCCAGGACAGGGGATACTGTCTCTGCAGGGGGAGAACTTTTCCTTTCAGGGAGTAGCTGACTGGACCGGACATTTTTACCGTCAGACCAATGGCTTCGTTCCCTTCGGGAAGCAAGAGTTTTACCCCATACCAAGGGAGATCGGGAGTGCCGGGTTCACCCCAGCTTTGAGCGCCTTTCAGCTTCAAAGAGATGCCCGCTTCGGTTTCCTGGAAAGAGGGCGCAGTAAGATAATAGCTTTGGCTGATACCCGCAATAAGCATCGTAACACTCATTAATGCGATGAGAACGAACAGTGTTGCTTTCATAAAGATTCCTTTCACTATAGTGATTATCTGTCCTTACATACATGCAAGGTGCATTCCAAATGCGGAATTATATCCCGTTTTGATAATACCATCTTGCAAGTAATGGGATGGCATAATCCGTTTTGTATAGCGGGCTCAGCCAACCTTGAGTTTATTGAGCTATCCTTTCACTTGTCCGAATGGAATACTAAAACCTTGTACTGGCCGGGGATTCATGCTTAGTTCACGCCCCTTTGACAGCGTGTATCACGAACTTATCACAGCTAAATCAAGCCTTAACAATTAAGGCTTGATAAGGTCTTGATTGCCGCTTGATCAGGAACCTGAGATAGGAAGTGACAGCCCTTTTGAACATGAGCAGGTAAGCATCGAAACAGACTTGTCAAATGATCCTACTTACGTGAGTAATGGAAAATGTCGTAATCGTAACCCACACTGAACATAGTAGATATACGTTTGTCCTTGCCCATCGCTAAGTTCAGCTTGACGGGACCAAGTAATGTCTTCAATCCCATGCCAGCATAGAAGCAATGCCGAGAACTGAAGGTTCTCCCCCACAATTCGTTTACATCATAACTGAGGTGTTGAATACCCGCCTGGACAAAGATGTTCTTTCTGGGCTCAAGCATGAGACCGCCCTGAGCGATCCGATAATGTGGAGCACTGAGTTCATACTTTGAGAGCGCCATGTAGCCATTTACACCTCCCAGCGAGTATGGATCAAACTTATCCAGGGGAGCCGAATTGAAGTAAGTGCCCAAATCCACGGATCCCATCAGGCTGCAGCAACTATGCAGAGGGATGTATCCTTCTAGCTTGCTGGTAAACTTGCTGTACACATAGTCTGAGAGATTCTCATCCCTGGAGAAATTGAACTTGCCCAAAAACCGGATGCCGCGGTGGGGAAAAACGTAATCATCCAGGCTTTCATACATCCCCTTCACACCAAACCCGCTTACCTGATAACTCCGGGGGGGCATGTCGGTTTCTGCGATCCCGCGATACAGATAAGTGTAACTACGATAGGTGAAAAACTCCGCGGCTCCCTGTTTGGGGCTAAATATTCCCACTCCACTGGTAGCGCCCCATTCCAGGGACTTCACGCTGTTTGTCCGGTGATGATCGTCATCATACAAATACATAGTCTTTTCGTTTACATATGGGAATATCCGGTAGTAGATACCCCAGAGTTCACCAAAGTTCTTTACGTAGTCTATGTTCAGTTCGTTCTTTCCGCCCAGTTGCAATTCTGCCAACAGGATGGAGTTCTTCAGAAGAGTATTGTTCAGACGCAGTATGGCTCCGGAAGTCAGTTTTACATCGCTATTGTAAGCGTTATTCAGGGTCAGAGTCATATTCGCCATTTCTTTCACGAAGATACGGAGCGTATAGCTGTCTTCACCCTGGTAATCCAGCACAGGGTAAATTAAACGAAAGAATTGTGAATTCCATGCTCTGCGGCAAGCGCTTTCGATCTCTGCACTACTATACGTCTTTCCGGGATCCAAACGCAGGTACTCTCGTATCTTCTGGGAGCTCAGCCGTTCATTACCATGCACACTGATTTCCCGGATGTAAAAGCGGTCCTTGGACTTATCGAACCTGGGGGTAGCACGATCCTGTGAACCCTTATGGTCACTGACATAGGCCCGGATATCTTCCAGCCTGGTTCTGGCATAAGCTTCACCCAGTTTGATTAACTCTGCCACGTGCTCGAAGTCAGCGGAAGAATAGGTGGAAAGATCCGGTTCCAGGAGCAGGTCACATTCATCCAAATTCTCGCTAAGATTGCGCGTAATGCCGATATTGATGGTCTGATCCAGGACATTGATCAAATTGTGCAACTGATCCTGATTCCTGAGACTGGAATTTACCTTTATCCCCACCACGCTATCCGCTCCCATATCCTGGGCCATCGTGATTGGCATGTTTTGGGCAATTCCGCCATCCACGTAGATATCTCCATCTATCTCAAAGGGTTCCAGGATGCTGGGGATGGACATCGATGCCCTTAACGCCTGCATTATTGATCCTTCGGTAAAGACTTTTGGCTTCCCCGTCACCAGATTCGTTGCGATGCAGGAGAACGGAACCTCTAAGTCACGAAAATCCTTCACGGAGGAAGTAGCGGCGTAGAGCTCAAAGAGCTTCAGATTAACGTTATTGACGTTGTATACTCCGGATGGCAAACGAGGGGAGAAATTGTCTCTCAGTTCAAAAGTGATGTTCCCGTAGGGAGCCCAGCGCTTTTGACCGATGTAGAGGTCTTTTCGGGAGTGTCTGGAATTAAAGATCTGCTTCCAATCAGTATCCAGTGCCAATGATTCGATCTGAGCCGCATTGTAACCCATGGCATAAAAGGCTCCGATGATGGCCCCGATGCTGGTTCCGGAGATGTAGTCTGGCTTCAGGCCTTCTTCCTCCAGCACTTTCAGTACCCCGATATGGGCAAAACCCCGCGCTCCGCCACCGGAAAGAGCATAACCGATTCCCTTGGCGGAGCACAGACCAATCAGCAGGACAAATCCTGTCAGGATCAGATACTTCTTCATCTTGGACTTGCTTAGACTCTAGAAATCTCCCGGAGGCACTTCGTCTGCCAAACTATCCGGCGGTGCATCAATGTGCTTACTAATATATTCGATGCGGCCAAAAACCGCATTGGACTCAATCCGCACGGTTCTTCCCTGTACAGAGTTCATTTTCCCGCGATCTGGCAAGGATGTGGATCCGAAAACACTGGTGGGATCAATGTCGAAATGCACATTATCCGGCAGCAATACTTCAGCACTGCCAAAAACCACCGTGATCTCCAGATCGTTCTGATTGGGCTTGATATCTGTGAGATCTATGGTTCCACCGGAGAAAACAAAGGTGTATTCTCCAGAGCTGTTGCTACGAACATATGATGTGCCACGTTTATAGTTCCCGGAGCTGTGAAACCAGCTAACCTTATCTCCCAATAGCAACTTGATCCCAAAAAGGATGATTACCACCGCAAAGAATATCTTGGCCAGCGGCATGTGGATATTAAAGGTCTTCAGAATCAGTGAAGCGCCCCAGAGGACCAATAGAATCCCCCAAAACAAGTTACCGAAGAAAATGTTCATTCTCATCTCCTCCTCCATTTTACTAGAGTTTTATCGCCTCGTGAAAGACGCCGTACAGCTCCTCCGCGCAACATTCTATGTATGATTCCAGGTGAAAGACCTGGCGGGAAGTAACCACTCCTATCTGATATACTTCGATCTGATGCTTCCGGGCGGTAGACTGTATAGCCTCAAGACTTCCCCTGTACGCGGAAACAACGATCCTGGCACCAGCCTCTCCAAACCAGAGGGCTTCTCTATTCCCTTCGTGATCGAGCTTGACCTTCACGCCAAAACGACGGTCAGGATTGAAACAGCATTCTGCCAGAGCAACCGCCAGACCACCATCGCTGACATCATGAGCACTGTTTAACATGCCTTGCTCAATAAGTTCGAGTACCAGCTCTTGCAGGTGTTTCTCCTTTTCCAGATCTATCACTGGCGGCATACCACAGATTTTACCATGGATGGTTTTCAGATATTCGGATGCCCCAATGGTAGCCTCCTTTGAACCCAGCAGCAGTACCACATCCCCGTCATTTTGGAAGAATTGAGTGGTTGCCAAACGATAATCCTGCATCAAGCCCAGCATCCCAATGACGGGAGTGGGATAGATCGCTCCTTCGGGATTCTCATTGTAGAAGCTCACATTCCCCCCGGTGACAGGAGTATCAAATGCTCTACAGGCGTCGCCCATGCCTCGGATGCATTCTGCAAATCCGTAGTACACTTCCGGTTTATAGGGATTACCGAAGTTCAGGCAATTTGTGATGGCAATTGGCTTCGCACCGCTGCAGACTACGTTTCTGGCTGCTTCAGCGACTGCTGCTTTCGCCCCTTCATAAGGATTCAAATAGCAGTACCTGCCATTACAATCTGTGGCCGCGGCGATGGCTTTTTCGGTTCCGCCAATGCGGATGACGGCTGCATCACTACCTGGTTCCACGGTGGTTCCGATCTGCACCATGTGATCATATTGCTGGTAGATGGCATGCTTGGACGCGATGTTTGGCGAAGCCAATAGCTTGCGCAGTATTTCGTATGGATGCATATCTGTCTTCAGATCATCGAAACAACAGGCCTGCAATTCATCCAGATACTCGGGACGCTTCGTCTCGCGGGTATAGACTGGTGCTTTCCCGCCCAGGATCAGAGTTTCTGCTGGAATCTCAGCTTCCAGTTTATCCCCATTGTACACTCTGAGCATCTTATCGTCAGTCACCCGTCCGATCACCACAGAATCAAGATCCCATTTGGCAAACACAGCTAAAACCTTGTCGATATTCTCTGGTTTCACGATCACCAGCATGCGTTCCTGAGATTCCGAAAGCATGATTTCGTATGTGTTCATTCCGCTTTCACGCTGCGGTACTTTGGCAACATCGATCTCGATGCCTACCTCGCCTTTGCCCGCCATTTCTGAGCTGGAACAAGTGAGTCCTGCGGCACCCATATCCTGGATACCAACCACCAGTCCTGCGTGAATGATCTCCAGAGTGGCTTCCAGCAACAGTTTTTCATAGAAAGGATCGCCTACCTGTACTGCAGTACGCTTTTCTTCGGACTCCTCGGAAAGCTCGATAGATGCGAAGGTAGCCCCATGGATCCCGTCGCGACCAGTTTTGGCACCCACGATGATCACTGCGTTGCCAGGGCCTGATGCGGCAGACTTGGCCAGGTGCTTGTGTTCAAGGAGTCCAATAGCCATGGCATTCACCAGAGGATTGCCCTCGTAGCTATCCTCAAAATATACTTCGCCACCCACAGTGGGCACTCCGAAGCAATTGCCGTAATCGGCGATTCCATGTACCACTTCCGCCAATAGGTGTTTCACCTGTGCATTGTCAGGATTGCCAAAGCGCAGTGAGTTTAACGCAGCGATGGGACGTGCCCCCATGGTGAAGATATCGCGCAGAATTCCTCCAACCCCCGTTGCCGCGCCATGATAGGGCTCCAGCGCGGAAGGATGATTGTGGCTTTCGATCTTGAAACTGATGGCCTTGCCCTCACCGATATCCACGACCCCAGCATTCTCCTCGCCCGCTTTGGCCAGCATCATCTCACCTTCCTTGGGAAGGGTTTTCAGCAGCTTTACGCTGTTCTTATAGCTGGCGTGTTCGCTCCACATTACGCTAAAGATGCCGAGTTCCACCAGGTTTGGATGACGCCCCAATATCTCTATGATATAGGCGTATTCGTCCTTTGAGATGCCGTGTTCGGCGATTATCTGTTCACTAATGGGGGGATTGCTCATTATTATTCCTTATATCTTGATTACATTATCCTTGATCATAGTCAGCAGCGTGTTTAGTCTTTCTTCGATGATCGTATATGTCTTTCGATAGTTCTCGATGTCGCTACCAAAGGGATCGGCGATATCGCCATCCATACCCGTAATCTCATTTAATGTCATTATCTTACTCGCACTGTCTGGATTTTGCTTTTGCAGAAAGTCCCGTTGCCGTTCCTCCATGGTCAATACCAAACGGGAAGCTGATACCATCTGCGGAGTGATCCTTTTGGAGACGTGTTCCGAAGCTTCTTTGATTCCTGATTCCACCAATAACTGCATTGATGATATTGAGATCATGTGTCCGCCATCCAACAGCCCACTGCTGTCCACGGAGATACTCAATCCAGCACTATGCACCATCCGGCGGAAGAGATGCTCCGCAATCGGACTACGGCAGATATTAGCAGTGCATACAAACATCACCTGGGGCAGATTGAAGCTCTTCTTCACTTCAAAGAAAGGAATTGATCCCTCCCTCAGACACTTCAGTTCTTCAAGACCGCTCTCTTCGTTGATGCCGTGTTCCACCAGGGTTGATGGTTCCAGGTTGCCGGCAATGGCTTTAGGATGCGGAATCAGCGCCAGATCAAACCACGATCCAAATGCCTGTAGGATCCGCTTGAGATCATTCTCGGCAGGAAGACTGGAGTAATTGATACTTGTACTCACCATGGCTTGTCTTTTGATAGCCAGAAAGGCGCGCAGCATCGGATCGGTAGGTACGCGGAAGGCTACCTTGCCTTTGACGCTGATATCTTCAAACCGGGGATCGCTAACCTTAAAAGCGATACTCAGGTTTCCGGGAAAGTATTGATGCATGAGGGCTTGGATGCGATCAGGAACTACAATATCGTTTTCTTCGAACCAATCCTGATCGGGGATCAAGACGATCATTCCAGCCTTGTCACGCTGCTTGAGGTTATTGATCCGGACTATCGCTTCTTTAGCCATCAGCATGGCCCCAATTCCCCACATATTTCCGGTATAATGCAGGATGGTGGCAGAGTGCAGATCGTGCTTAGCCAGATATGCAGCTAGCTTTTTGGGCGAGGGATTCTTCAAAGTATCCATATTTCGTATCCTATCATTCAAAGTATGGTACGGGGTTGATTGCCTTCCCATCCTTGCGCAATTCGAAATGCAGGGAGGGTTCACTAGCAGAACCTGTCATCCCGCTCCTGGCTATCGTTTGTCCACGTTTTACCTTTGCGCCCTTGGCAGCAACGAGATCGCTATTGTAGGCGTAAAGACTGAAGTATCCGTTTTTGTGATCGATAATGATCAGTTTCCCCTGTCCGCCGTAGCGATCGGAGAAGATTACTTCGCCATCGTCCACAGCCACCACAGAAGTGCCTTCTTTCACTGCGATATCTATGCCATTACTTACCACGCTGGTGCCGTATGATCTTGTCTCCTGTCCAAAGTTTCTGATGATCTTGCCTCTAACCGGCCACAATATCTTGATCTTGGTAAACTGATAAGAGGATGGAGTTCGGCCATTATCTGCCATCAAACGGTTAATCAGGCCTTCCAGCGCTGCAGCGTCCGTCTTCAGTTTATTGATTTTTGTCTGCAGTGCTTTCTCTTCATTGGTCAGTTTCCTGGTCTGAGTATTCAGGTTCTGTATTTTCTTGTTGTAATCTCTGCTTTTCCTGTCCTCGTTACGCAATGAACGATTTACATGAGCTGCTTCGCGTCTGGTAAGCTCTTTGGTGGATTCCAGGGAAGCTTTGAAGCCATCCACGATGTTGATGGAACGACTATTCTGCTCGATCAGTCGCTTTAGCATGCGATGATCGCGATGATTGATACTCTGAGGCTTGAAGCTTCTATCCACGCGCATCAGGATGTTGAGTTCCTGATTCTGAGCGAAATGTAAGGACCCCAAGCGCTCTTCCGCCATTACCAGGCGTTGTTCTACTTGTGATAGGGAGTCGCGGAGCACTCTTTCCTTCGCCTGGTATTTCTTGAGATTTCCATCGGTTATCCGTTTCAGGGAGGAAGTTCGTTTGATCTCGCTTTCAGTCTGTTTTTTCTTGGCAGATGTTTGCGCCGCCTTCTGCTGCGCGGCTTCCAATTCGGATTGCAGACGCTGAAGCTGACGCACTTTCTCGTCCAAGTCGTCTGCGTAAAGTGTTATCCCGCATACCAGCAGGATGAGCAGGATCAGCTTTCTCGGCATCACTATCTCCATTATTGTTCAGATAAGCAAAGTTTCCAGACCTGTTCTGACTGTCAATGAGAATCTTAGCTTGTGTACTCTGAAACCTTGCATCCAAATCCCCCTCATTATCATAAAGACTGACAGCAATACTGAGTCAAAGCTTTGAGGATGTTTTGGCTCCTCGGGCAATGCTCCTACGCGGTATGGACACTTTCCTTTTGGACGGCCTTTGTTAGTTGTTCATCTAGACCTAATCAAGCCTTAACAGTTTAGGCTTGATTGGGGCTAGATTATCACTTGTTTGGGAACCTCAAATGAGAACAAGAGCCATTCGGGACGGTATTGAATAGTGGGATGAATAACGGATCATCCTATAGGTTCTTGCGCGAATCGAACCGAGCGATCTCGTTGTAGTGCATGTAGATGGCTAGATGTGCAGCTTCTGTACGATGCCTTCGCCGCAATTGCGGCAGACTTCAAACCCAGCGCGATTGGTCAACACAGCCTGGCGCATCCGGTTCATGGCGTCGCCAAACCATAGGTCGGTGAAGCTATGCTCCCGGATGTTTCCGATCTTGAAATAGAGGTCTTTGTCGTAGCAACAGATGCTCATCTCGCCGTCCCAATTGATCACGGGCTGAGTCCAGAGACGGCGACAGCGGTTTAATAGCTGGGTTTTGAGCTCAAAGGAGTCAACCCCGGAGCTGTATCTGCTCAGCTTGTGATCGGAAGGCAGATACTTCAGGTCCTCCTTGCTGTAGATTTGCACTGTCTTAAACTCCAGCCGGTCCACTCCAAAAGATTTGGCCATTCGCTTTACCTGGTCGATTTCATGCTCATTGTGTTTCATCACAATGAATTGCCATACCAATATGGGTGTTGCGCTTTTCAGGATTCGTTTGGTCTTCGCCAATTCCTTGAGATTTGCCAGCACCTTCTCGAAGTTCCCGTTCACCCGGTAACTATCGTAGGTGTCCTTTGAAATGCCATCCATCGAGATGATCAATCTGCTCAATCCGCTCTTTATGATGCGCGGGATATCCAGATCCAGGCTGGCGTTCGAGGAACTCATAGTATATAGCTTCTGCCTGGCAGCATATTCGATCATCGCATAGAAATCCGGATTCAAAAATGATTCTCCCTGATTCCAGAGAATGAGCATGCCTGTTTTATGCACCACCTGATCTACGATGCCTTTGAAGAGATCCAGGCTCATCATCCCTCTGGGACGCTGTAAGCTACCGTTTCCGCTGGGGCAGAGAGGGCACTTCAAGTTGCAAATATTGGTGGGTTCGATCATCAGGGCTGGAGGAAAATGCTTTACCCGGATTCTGCGAGTAATAAGAGAAAGCTGGTAATCAGCATAGATGCCAGCGAGATTGGGCAATCTCGAACCCCTCAAGTAGGCCTTGGTAAACAGTTTGCTCTCTGTGATTCCTGGCATCTATATCTCAGCCTTCTGCAGGAATACAAATCCCAGCAGAGTGAAGGCGATATTGGGGGTCCAGGCTGCCCAGACGGGGGGAATTACGCTGTTATAGCCCAAACTCTGAAAGATCCGCACCACCACCAGGTAAGAAAAACAAACCAGCAAGCCCAACATGAAGATCCAGCCGCGGCCTTTGCTGCGAGTATTGGCAGTGGCGATGGGGATGAAGAAAAAGATCACAATCAGATTTGTGAGCGGATAAGATACCTTCATGTGTAGATCTACGATCTCGCGGCTGGCGTCCTCGCCCAACTTTTGGATGCGGCCGATGTAGTCCCAGAGTTCCAGGAAAGTCAACGCCAGTGTTTTCTTGGTGATCCGGATAAAATCCTGCGGTTCCACATCCAGAATGGGCAGATCAGTCTTGGGCAGATATGAGGCATAAACCTGCCTGCCTTTCACGAAGCGCCTGATATCACAATCGTATAAAATCCACTTGGTGCCGTCCCAATTGGCACTGGCAGCGGTGATCCGCTCTGTGATCTGCTTCGTCTCAAAATCGATCTTTGTTTTGTCGATCACTCTGAGGCTATTTTTGTAGCCATCAAAGAAACCGAAGTAATAAAAGTCGTTTTCGGTGCCCTGATAATGAACGCGTGCTTTCAACATGTTATCTTCGGGCTTTTCCCCCTTGATCTTCACATTGTAGAGTTCACTCCTTGTCGATTCGGCAAAGGGTAAAAGGTATTCGCCCATGGCGGCTACGCATAGCGATATCACCAGACCAATGCCAAATAGTGGCAACATGGCACGCTTGATGCTGATTCCGGCAGCTCTGATCGCAACGGTTTCATTGTGTTTGGCAAGAGAATTCATCATAAAGAGACCAGATAACAGAACAGTCACCGGTGAAGTAAGCACCACCAGATAGGGGATCCGCAACAGGTAATATAGCATGGCCTGATCAATGCTGGCTCCAGCTCTGAGCAACCGGGGGAGGTTGTCGATCACGTCGATAACGATGAAAACCACTGCGAAACTGAAAAAGATGATAAAAAAAGTACGCAGGAATTCCCTGACAATATAGCGATCCATTCTGCGCATCAGTACACCACCTCGTCGGGTATCTCTTTTCTTCCCTTGCGCCAGTTTTTGAGTCTCCACATCAGGACCTGCATGTCAAAAAGGCGTTTTTCCTTGATGGAGCCGTAGATTAGAAGCAGGGCGATGACAAAGAACACTATGTTGGACAGCCACATTGAAACAAAGGGATCCAAGTATCCTTTGTCGGCAAGATGCTCTCCCCCATTCAGCGCCACATAGTAAATCAGGAAAATGACGCTGGAAACACTGAAAGCCATGCCGATGCCGCTGGTACGCGTCATTAGCCCCAAGGGGACTCCGATCATGATGAATATGATGATGGCAAAAGAAAGGGCAAACTTCTTGTGATACTCCACCCTGAGGGCGTTCACGCTACTTTCCAGTTCCTCCACCCGGCTTTCGGTGATCTGTTCCATCGAGTATAGTTTACGCATTTCTCTTTGGGCAGCGATTGGATCACCAGATAATGTCCCGGCAGCAGAACGGTCGCGTAGGTTTTGCAATTCATTCAGCTTCGTCTTTAGTTCTTGCTTCTGATCCTTCAATTCACTTACTAGTTGCCCATA
>JAEWNJ010000116.1 GCA_023392795.1 Candidatus Cloacimonadota bacterium | reverse complement strand
GGGGCAATCTGAGGGCCTTCCTGAAGGCCATACCCAATGCCTATTCCACCACGCTGTTTTCTGACAGCATGGGCATAGGCCTGGCCTTGATGGCGCTTACCTTCGTATCCCCAATCGTGGGTTTGGCAGGGATATTGGGCTTACTAATCGCCATGCTGGCATCCCGCGCTCTGGGTTTTGAAGGCTGGGATTCTAAAAGCGGAGTGCTTTCCTTCAACAGCCTGCTGATCGGGCTGGCAATTGGTTATTACTACCCTTACAGCGGCATCTCCACGCTGAATGTCCATTTCTTCGGGCTGATTCTGATCGCCTCGCTAGCCACGATGTTCCTCTATGTGGGGATTAATTATCTCACGCAAAGCCTGTTTAAGATGCCCTCCATGAGCCTGGCATTTTCCCTCGCAGCGGTGTTCTTTTGGTATTATCTGGTGCGCGGAGGCTATTTCAGCGGACTGAACTTCCAGAAGCCGCTGATCTTTTCGCACCAGCTTCAGCTAAGCTGGTTCTGGCAGGATTACTTCCTCAGCCTTGGCAGCATCATGTTTGTCCCCGATGTGATCGTGGGGATCATGGTGGCATTGGTGCTGCTGATGATCACCCGCATCGGCTTCATGCTGTCGCTATTGGGCTGGAGTATCTGCTTCACGCTGCTGAAGTACACCAATATGGGCAGCACTTACGGGATGTTTTTCCCCGGCTTCAATCTTATCCTGATCAGTATGGCGGTGGGCTCCGTATTCCTGATCCCGGGAAAAAGCTCGTACCTGCTGGCAATCTTCGCCACCCTCACGGGCTTTCTATTGGCTTTTGCCATGTCCGGCAAATACTACTATTCCGATCTGATGTCCGGCCGCCCTTCCTTCCTTTATCTGCCCATCTTTGCCTTCCCCGTAAACATCGTGGTGATTGCTCTGGTATATTCACTGCGTCTGCGCTTGCATCAGCGTTCCCCCGTTTTGAACGATTACGGGATCCTGCACCCGGAGAAAGCCCTGGACGCCTATCTATCGCGTTATCGCCGCTTTGTCAGCACCGGAATCCCGCAAATCCAGATGCCGGTGAACGGACAGTGGCTGATCACGCAGGGACACAACGGCACGCACACACACAAGAAAGACTGGGCTTTGGCCTGGGATTTTGAGATTGAGGACACTTCCGGCAAGAAGTACTCGGATCATCAGGAAAGCCTAAGTGACTACTACTGCTACGGTAAAGCGGTCTATGCCGCCGCCGCTGGCTATGTGAGTAAAATGGTGAACAGCATTCCGGATAATCCCATTGGCGATGTGAACACTGTGGACAACTGGGGCAACTATGTAAGCATAAACCATGGCTACGGCTTTTATACCCTCTATGCCCATCTGAAGGAAGGATCCATCAAACTGGCGGAAGGCGATTATATCAAGATGGGCGAGAAGCTTGGATTGGTCGGCAATTCCGGCAGATCATTCGTTCCTCACCTGCATTTTCAGGCTCAGGCCGCCATCGATGCCGGATCACGCACGGTCTTCAGCCATATCATCAATTACAAAGTGCTGCAAGCTGACGGCAGCTATCGTTTCGAAGCCAGCGGCATCCCCGAAGAAGGCGACAAGATCTCGCCTCTGGTGCCAGAAAAGGATCTTACCAATATTCTGCAATTGGGCTACGGCCAGACGCAGAGCTTTGAAGTGACTGATTCCACCGGCAGCCGCATCGAAAGCTGGAAGGTTGATCTGGACCTTATGGGCAATCACAGTGTGGTCTCGGATTCCGGCACGATCCTCGATTTCTCGGTGTATCAGGGCATCTTCAACGCGCTGAATCTAAGGGGTAAACGTCGCAGCGCACTCTCTGCCTTTGCTTTTGCCGCCGGACGCATCCCCTGGACGGAAAACCAATGCATTACCTGGAAGGATGAACCCAGCCTATCCGTAGTGATGAATCCCTTTTGGCAAAACCTCACGCTGTTTCTGATCCCCCTGTTTAAACCTATCCGGGTACGCAGCTCGTCCACCCTCCGCGCCGAAGCCGGGCAGCTCTGCCTGGAAAGCAGTACCGAACTGAGCGTTTTGGGCTTGACAGTAAGCAACTACGAGGCTAAGCTGACCCTGAGCCGCAAAGAGGGAATCAAAGAGATTACCCTGTTCAGACAAAAAGAACGCATTCTTCACGCAACCCACATGGCTTACAAGGAGCAAAGCGATGAATAGATATGTTTTAATGGCATTACTGATCCTGAGCAGCCTCACGATGCTATTCGCTCAGGGCATTCAGGATTCCTATCAGGCGGAAATGCGGGGCGACTATCCCAATGCCCTGGCTGCGGTCGAGCAATTGGCAGCCAATGATCCCGACGAGCTGTTTTACACCATGCGCATCGCCTGGTTGCAATACCTCAGCGGAGATTATCAAAATGCTCTGTTTACCTATACCAAAGCCCTAAACAAACTCGATCACCTGGACGCACATCTGGGCATTCTGAACTGCCTGCTGGCTTTGGGGGAATGGTCTGATGCGCTAAGTAACAGTACACAGCTCATCGCCAGCTATCCTGGGAATCCCATGCTGCTGAGTAAAGCAGCCTACGCCGCCTTCATGATGAAAGATCACGCCAAAGCCGCCAAGTATTACGCCGATATCCTTACCCTTTATCCCTGGGATCTGGACAGCCGCGCCTTTTACGTGAACAATCTCTACCTCAGCGGCAAGATCGCCGAAGCAAAGCGTGAGTATGGCACCTTGAAGAAATACGCGCCGCAATCCCAGATTGTAATCGACTACAAGGACATCCTGGGCAAATAATGAAGCTCCCCCTGGCCATCCTGCTAATCCTCAGCCTGGGCATGCTGGCAGCTCAGACCGGTCCCGTGCAAAATCTGCGGCAACAGGTGGCACATAATCCGCTGGACGCATCCGCCAGGCTGAATCTCGCGTATCAATTGATGCTTAGTGGCAACAGCTCGGAAGCGCTCAGCCATTATGAGACACTGCTCCGGCAGGATACGCATCGCGAAACGGCAATGGCAGGCGTGCTCTGGGCTCTGCAAAGCGAAAAGCAGTTCCGCCAGAGCATAAAAAGGGCAGATGAGTTCCTGGCCAGTAGCTCCAATCCATCTCCAATCCTGAACTATAAAGCTTATGCTCTCTCAGCCGAGGGCAAGCATCTGAACGCGCGGAGCTCCTACGCCAAGGCGGGAAAGCTGGCCCAGGATGAAAGTGACGCACAGAGAGCTACACTGGGCCTGGCTTGGGCATATCTTTGGTTGAGTGATGTCCCACGAGCCAGGACCCAACTGAATAAACTCACTCCAGAGTCTTCACTTGAGCCCATAAAGCAACTGAACACAGCTCACAAAAGAATTACTCTGAGGGGC
>JAEWNJ010000058.1 GCA_023392795.1 Candidatus Cloacimonadota bacterium | reverse complement strand
CCCTTCGAAAGCCTCTATGCCGAAGTGCTGCGCGTGCCGGGACTCTTCGAACTGGTGATGCGGGAATACTCCGTAATCCTCTGTGGTCCCACCACCATCGCCGCTCTGCTGAACAGCCTGCAGGTGGGCTTTAAGACCCTTGCCATCCAAAAGAAAAGCAGTGAAGTATGGAAGGTTCTCGCCGCCGTGAAGAAAGACTTCGGGCTCTTCGGCGATGTCCTGGATAAAACCCGCAAAAAGATCGATGACGCTGGACGCGAACTGGATAACGCCAGCCATCGCAGCCGCCAGATCGTGAAAAAACTCAGCAAGGTGGAGGAATTGCCGGAGCCGGAGGATGTGACAGACCGCTCGGTGATAGATGTAGATACTTGATTGGCACGCGGATTACGCGGATTTGAAACCTGTAGATGATTGATTGGGCACGCGGATTACGCGGATAACGCGGATTTGATAACTGCAGATAAGTGATGGGGCACGCGGATTACGCGGATTACGCGGATTTGATAACCGGATACTTGATGGGGCAGCCATTACGCTGATTACGCGGATTTGATGGATTTGATGGATTTGATGGGGGGGGTTTTAGGCCCTCTTCCAACTCGAGTAGGTGTGCATCTGGAGGTGGCCGAATTGGGGTGGCAAGCTCCTGCTTGCCACAGCGAGCGTGAGCTCGCTTCTGAAGGCAGCTCAGCAACCTGGAGTTTGGACAGTCGTAGCATCGGAATGCTACCTTACGTAGGGGAGCTTTCCTATAGCTCCCTGGAGTTTGGACATATCTTATAGGTTTACCAGCATGTTTTAGAGACCCTTTTTGGGAATAGTTAGAGGTTTTTTTCACATCTGAGCACCCTTCATTGTTCATTCCCCCCGCGAAGCCGTTTTATCATTAAATCCGCGTCATCCGTGTAATCCGCGTGAGATAGATCAGTCCTTGCAGCCCCGTTAGTCCAGCCAGGCCTCCATCTGAGCACCCTTCATTGTTCATTCCAGCCCGAATCCGTTTTATCATTAAATCCGCGAAATCCGTGTAATCCGCGTGAGATAGTGAATTGATCTACGTCCTATGCTACCACAGGTCTGCTCAAAAGGAAAGTGTCAAGTAGCGTCTTCCTATCTTCAGGTTCATGCGCGTGTAGTTAGCCGGTCGAACACCGGTCATACAAACCTATGACCGGTGTTCGACCGGTGTATGGGAAGCGTATCAATTACAAGAAGGCAAGAAAGCTCCAACCCCCGGAGGATGTGGATGTGCATGATCTGTTACACCGAGGCAAAATGGCCTGGGGTGCAGCGTAACGAAATCCCGGGTCGTTCTTGATTGGGCACGCGGATTACGCGGATTCTTTGTTTTTTAAAACTGTGATGGAACCTGATTCACGTGCAGGAAAGCCAGGTTTCTATCTCAAAATTATATCCAACAAATCCGCGCTATCCGCGTAATCAGCGTGAGATATGAATGGATCAAAAAATGGGGGAATACCAAAAAAAGAGAATTCCATTGACAAAAAGCCCGATAACCGAGACAGGCTTATGGGAAAGAATCAGGTGTTATTCAGTTCCTGAGGATCAATGAACGACTTATCCGGGAGAATTATGTTTGCCAAGTACAAGTACATCCTGCTTGCGTTTCTGATTGTCATTCTGATGCGCGTTCCGGCGCTGATCATGTGGAGTCCCAATATCACCGGCAGCGATTCTGCCATCTATATGGAGACAGCAAGAAACGTGGCTGAAGGCAAGGGTTTTGTGAGCTCAATATGCCGTTTCAATATGGATATCGATACCATTACCGATTACGTAAACAAATACGGCAACCGCTATCAGGGCTGGAGCAGAGCTCCGATCTATACCTATCTGATGAGCGGGATCTACCTGTTGACCGGGAAGACTCATTTCATGACCGGAGTAAATATCCTTAACCTCTTGCTCCTGCTGGCATCGCTGTTTATTATCTACCGCTTTATGCTGCGCAAGTTTCCGGAATATGGTTTTGCCCATTTCCTTGCCCTACTCTGCATCGGAGGAAGCTACACCCTCTTTGAGTACTCATTTGGAGCCTGGCTTGAAAGCTTTACACTCTTCAACTTTGTTGTGGTCTTTGTATGTCACAGTCATATAGTCAATAATGAGAAGGTGCCGGTATGGCATTATATCTTGTATGGCTTGGCTTTGGCATCCCTCTTTAGTATTAAGAGAGCAAACATGCCCATGGCAGCAGCGTTTATGCTGCATCTCCTGCTATGTGGAAGGTTCAAACGCATATTTGCTGTATCGTTCTATTTCGCGGCGTTTTTAGCTCTCTGGTACGGTCTGAGGTTCTATGTGATGTCCACCCCGCCGCTGCTTTCTTTCAGTCACAGCTTTCCCTTTGATGGCTACAGTCGGGAAGTATCGGCATTACCAAAGCTCTTTTTCTCGCCCCATATCTGCATCACAGTGCTGCAAAAGATTGCGACCATTGCCTTGGATTGGCGCAATCTCGGCTTGCTGTTTCCCTTCACTATCTTCTACCTGGCGGCAAGTCCTAACAATAGAGATAAACAAAGCATCTGGCTGCTCCTGGCAGTAAACTTGGGCATATATGCCTTTAGCAGAGGAACACCCAACCCCCGCTATATCTTCCCGCTCTTCGTCCCTCTGATCATCTTTTCCACAGTCTTGATGGAACAGAGCCTTCTGGCATTGTTCAAAGATAGGCAACTCATCCCCAGATATGTTGTTGTGATGCTCGTGTTGTTTTTCCAGATTTACTGCGTAGCTAATTTCAGCCAATGGATCCCCGTAAGCGCGCAAATCAGAAATCAGATATTTTCCGAAGCCGATAAGATGCTGGAAGATAACCGCATTCCCACCGACGCGATCATCCTCTCCAACATCGTAGGCTACAATCTCTATACTGACCATGGCTATATCCTGGTACCTCCAAATACTGATCTGGAAAACAAAGAGGAACTGCTTGATCTGTACAAGGTTGATTATGTCCTGCACTATTTCGGGCTTACCAGGTACTTCGGATGGAATGAGTACACGGTCAAGAAAGATGAATTTTACGATATGGTACTCACCGATGTGTCTGATAAAGATCAGGATCTGAGGCTTTACCGCGTGACGCGTGCGGCGGAGAACAACCAGTGAAGTATGGACGCATTGGTCAAACTCCATGTATGTTTCCCAAGGGGGACAGTGCGCCATGGCTGTGTATCGTGATCTTCACAATCATGTGCCCGACATATGGTCCTGATCTCTGTTTTTTTGTCGCATGATCATAGCTGTTACATTGTGCCATTCAGATGTTTAGGCTATCCCTCAAGTTGTTTCTCCTGCCCTAATACCGAATTGGCACGCATCTTGCGTTTACCTTAAAGCAGACAACAACACATAGTGTGAACACTTTCCAAAGTGGAAAAAAAAACCCAAAAAAAAGGAGAACACACATGGGAACTCAACAAATTCTTTTAATCGTACTCAGCGTAATCATCGTTGGTGCCGCCATCGCGGTAGGTATCCAGATGTTCAACAACCAGTCTTACAGTGCAAACAAATCAGCTATCGCTGCTGACGCCCAAAGCTTTGCCTCTCAGATCGTGCAATACTACAAAACCCCCATTTCTCAAGGCGGAGCTGGTCAACCGACCACGACTATGGATGCTGCTGCAGTTGGTGGATTTATTGGATGGGGCGCTGCTGTAACAAATAACGATAATGGCAACTATATTGTAGTTCCTCAGAGCGCTACTACCGTATATGTATATGGAATTGGAAAAGAAGAAAAAGATTCCAAAAAACCTGCAGTTAGGACTACTGTTACTCTCCCTGCAGGCAGTATAAGTGCTCAAGTTATTGACGCAGCCAGTACTACTACGACTAGTAATGTCGCAAGTGCAGGCTTCACTGGTTCCTGATAAACAGGTTAACTAAACATTTAAAGGGGATTTCAATCCCCTTTTTTTGTTTCAAGCGCTTACAAACGTGATTGATGTATTCCCATTTAATCTCAACAGAGAATATTCTTGACAGGTGAAGTACAATCTACTACGTTGTTATGGAGTGAAATTTAAGTATTTCAAAAGGAGTTCATAGGTGGGAAACCAGCAGATACTGCTCATTGTATTGGTTGTTATAATTGTGGGCATCGCTGTAGCGGTGGGATTTAATATGTTCATGCAGCAGAAATTCCAGAACAACGGCTCTATGATCGGACAGGATACTCAGCGGTATCTGATCCAGATCCAGGAATCATACCGCTTGTGGACTGCTTTAAACGGCCTGAGCCGTGATTTGGAGGGGGTCAATGCTGAGATGCTGGCCAGGAATATCGGATGGGGGGAAGAAAATCCCATGTCCAGTGAAAACGGGCAATACCTGATTCAAGTAGATATCGCCAATACCACTGTTCATGTGAAGAGCTTGGGCGTGGAATCGCATGGTGGGCTGAGACCGGCAGTGCATGGCACGATCGTATTTCCTGAGGGAAAGATTGAGACCAAACGGGGAGCTGTGGATAAAGACCTCGAGATAGCTGAGGTAAATTTGTTGGGTGAGTAAGGGGGGATGATTTAGGATTTACGATGTACGATTTACAATTAGGGCACGCGGATGGCACGGATTTAATTGAGAATTGAGAATTGAGAATTGAGAATGGCTGGCGCTTTTTTGGCACACGGATTACACGGATGGCACGGATTTAGGAAGTGAAAAGTGAACGCAAGTGAACTGAGAATTTGGCAGCAGATACCTAAACCTCAATCAAGCTCCTAATTGAATATCGTAAATTGTGGATTTATTTGAATCTGCGTAATCTGCGAGATCCGCGTGCGATATACAAAAATCACTCTATCCCGGTGCTTAGGAAAACTTCAAAACTCTAAAAGCCTGAAAACTTCGCGGAGGATCAGGGTTCTGTACTGCCCCAAAGATCAAAGTTAAAAGTATCTGTGGTAACATCTCCCGTGTGAGTGATCTCATCGACCCGGGCAGTGATCTTGCCTTCAGGGAACTCTATCATCCCATGCACTACGCCTCGTTTCCCGTCCATTTCGGAGCGGCCGATGGCTTTGATGTACACGATCCCATCATCGCCGCTATGTTCCGGGATTTCCACCATGTAGATGGCATTATCATTGGTCATGGGGAGGTCAGTACCCCAGCCAATGTAAGACGCCATAGCCTGTGCATCGGGGGCGTTATCAATATCTCCGCCCAATCCGCCCAATTGGGTAGG
>JAEWNJ010000115.1 GCA_023392795.1 Candidatus Cloacimonadota bacterium | reverse complement strand
GGGGTCTTTTTCCTCAAGGCGTGAATCATGGCCCGGTACGGGGCCACAACGCCCAGATCGGGCTTGGTATCACCATATTCAGCTACGATGCTGGCCACGATCTCCACCTGCAGGGGGTCATAATAATCCTCGGTGCTGATGGGGCATTCGATCCAGATCAGTCTCCCCCGCATCACCGATGTGCCCTGCACTTCCTTCAGATCTGCCTTCTGAGATTCCCGTACGCTGCAGAGCTGTCCATTGTAGTAATGAGATACCAGCTCGGCAATCTCGTCGTGCATGCGGTAATGGGCCTTCAGCATATCCTTGTGAGAGTGCCAGCCTTGCGACTCATAACGCCGGAAGAGCCGTTCCATCAGGGATTGATTGATGGAGCCATACTGTAGATCCCGCAAGGACTGATGGGTAAATTGATACGGGCTGGGGCTCTGCGTAGTGATGGCGGGCAATTGGTTCTGATCGCCGATCAGGATGCACTTCTTTGTCCCGGAGAGCAAGCCGAGCAAGCTCGGTTCCAGGATCTGAGAAGCTTCGTCCACGATCATCTCATCGATCTCGATGATACTGCTGAGATCGCGGTAATAAGCATTGGCACTCTGCACGGTGGATACGAAGATGCGGTTGTTTCTGATCAAATCTTCCATCCCGGCAAAGCGTTTCCCCCTGATCGCAGCCTCCAGAGTATCCGCCTCGAGTGCCTGTGAATTACCGGTTCTTATGAAAGGGATGCCTCTTTTTTGCAGACAGAGACATATCTCATCCACTGCCCTATTGGTAAAGCTGAGCACCATCATGTGTTTGTTGCTGATGCGGTAAAAGTCTTCAATGTAAGCGCTCAGGAGTCCTGAGGTCTTCCCCGTTCCGGGAGGCCCCTGCACAATATGCAGATCCGCAGTCTTATGCATCCGGTCCAGCACGTCAGCCATCTCTTCACCAGGGGAGGGAGCTTTCAGAAATGCAGGTTCGGTGATACCCAGGAGCAAATCGCGTTTTGCGGATTCCGCTTCCAGAAAGCTGCTCAGCGAGGAGAATGGCGCATAGAGGAAGGTCTCCAGAGTGTCGTGCTCCAAAGCCCATTTAGCGGCATCGCCAAAACGTCGCTCGTTCTTTACTCCCGCTCTGATTCTCAGGTTGATCTGCTGTTCGTCCATGTTCTTGATCACGCCCCTGATGATCTCCTGTTTATCCAGCGGACGGCTCAGATCGTAAAAGATCACGATGTCCCCGCTACGAAAATCCGTCACATCGCTCTGGGGGGGCAATTCCAGCATGATGATCTGGCCTTCGCATTGGGTTACCCTCAAGTCTCTGATTATCTTCCCGGTTTTCTGGTCCGGATTCAATTGCCACAAAGCGTTATGACCGTAATACTGCTCCTCGTCCGGAGAAAGGGAGCCCAGCTTTACCTGCCAGATTTCGCGGGTGAGGCGAATCACCTGCTCCAAAAACCATTCATATTCATGATCCGCTATGCTTTTCCTGAGTAGTTGCAGGCGTTTCAGCTTCTCGCCTACAAAAGGACTATAGGCATCCGGACTCTGGCGGATCAGCCAGTCAAAGAAGCGCTCCGGCTTCTGTGAAAGCAGGCGCATAGTGCTCACAATCCGGTTGCGGCAATGGATCAGCTGCTGCTCTAAAATCGGGATGTTACTCACATTGCGCAGATACTTGTCCCCAGCCGAAGAATAAAGAATGGAACTGCTGCCAAGAGCTTCAGCCCCGTAAGCATTGCGAATGATCATGTTATAAGCCACTACCTGAAAGATCTGCTGAGGCCAGACGTCCGTGGGATGGGCCTTACCGCTTTTCAATTCCACTATGCTGAACTTCTTTTTGTCCCGATACAGAAGGTCCAGGCGTCCTTGCAGGCCGTATTTGGGGCATAGATAGGAAGGCTCCAGCAGCAGGTCGACATCCTTCATCTGCTGTGCAAATAGGCGCAACTGAGGCAAATGCCCGCTTTCGATGGTTCGATATATCTCCAGAGCTGTACCGGCACCCAAAGCCACCATCGGGATAGGGCTGGAGTTCAAGGCATGGGTAAATAGCTCCCGGTAATCCAGATCCGGATTGTGGATGAGGGCATCGAACATGCTGTTTACCATCTGTCCCATCAGCATTTTGGCAGTACTGGGCTCGGCGAAGAGCTTGGAGAGAACAAAGAGCTCGGGATGCGAACTATCCGTATCCATGCACTCCGCCACGGCTGAGGCGTCGATCAGGAAATCCGGTTCCAATACGATGAGGGTATGTTGATTGTCGATATAGTAGTTTTCTTTACCCGCCACTTCGCTAAGCTGGTGACAGCCCAGCTCCGCATATTTCCACAAACCGGGATACAACATGGTAAAGCGTGGTCTTTTGCTGTTCTTCTGGTCATCCCGCAACACGATGGTGATTTCTCTGCCCTCATCAGTGCGGGCATACAGTTCCAGCGCTGTCTTCTTCCCCGCGCTCTCCTGATATTTCCAATCCAGGAGCAGGCATTGGAAGCTGCTTTTTCTGCTTTCCTGACGCCTCGCAAAGGTGGTCGCAGCTTCCAGCATCACATCCAGATCCCCATTTACCAAGCTGGGATCTATGTGCCGTAGCAAGGTGTAGATGCTCAGTACTCCGGATTTGACAGCACCGTCAGGAATCCTGTCCAATTCGTCATGCGCCACTTTGTTGCAGAGAATGCGCAAGGTATTTAGCTGATGCACGATGGCTTCAGGAGTGCCTTCCTGATCGTGATAATACTGCATGCGGGCAAACAGGCCGTGAAAACTGGCCGCAGCGGTCTTGGTCAGCTCCTTATATATCTGCTCCAGTATTTGCCGCTCCTGAAAGAGGAGTAGCTTGTCACTTTGCTGAGTCTGGAGTAGTTCCGCAAGCTGTCCTGCGAACTCAGCTGCCCTGGTAGAGTCCATTACTCGCCGTTATCGTCCTTATCGAAAAAGGCCTTCACGAAACGCACCGTATGGAAGTTTTCGATATCATCAATGCCTTCGCCGATGCCCAGAAGGCGCACGGGAATCTGCAGATTGTGTTTGATGTTAAAGATGATGCCACCCTTGGCGGTACCGTCGAATTTGGTGAGCGCGAGACCGCTAAGAGTGATGGCTTCATTGAAGTGATGAGCCTGAGAAATGGCGTTTTGCCCGGTGGTGCTGTCCACCACCAGGATGCACTCATGCGGAGCTTCGGGGCAAGCTTTTTTGATGCTGCGGTCAATCTTTTCCAGCTCTTTCATCAGGCGTTCCTTGGTATGTTGACGCCCCGCGGTATCGATCAGCACCACATCATACTGCCTGGCCACTGCTTTGGCCACGCCGTCGTAAATCACTGAAGCCGGATCGCGCTCAGGCTCACTGCGTAAGATGTCCACTCCCGCGCGGTCTGCCCAGATCGCCACCTGGTCGATAGCTGCAGCTCTAAAAGTATCGCCAGCCACTATCAGCACTTTCTTGCCATCTTTAGCAAAGCGATTGGCCACCTTGCCGATAGTGGTGGTTTTCCCCGTCCCGTTCACGCCCACAAAGGCTATCACAAAAGGCTTCACGTCTGGAAGCTGAAAGAAATCATCCTCATCGGGAACGTCTTTGAAGAGGATGTCCTGCATCACGTCCGCCAGGTAGATCTTTACGACCTCCGGATTCTTGATGCGATCTTCCTTTAGCTCATGCTTCAGTCTCTCGATGATGAGCTCCGCCATATCAGTTCCAGTGTCGTTTTTGATCAGGATCTCTTCGATCTCATCGAACATTTCGTCGTCGATGACCCCTCGGGCCTGGACGGTTTCTGCTATTTTATCGATAAAGCCGGATTTGGTTTTAGACAGTTTCTGCCGCAGGTTTTTTACTATGCTCAGCATTGTTTTCTCCACTATGTGCATGATAATTATTGACAATTGATGCCGTGCGTTAAGTTTGGGACAGGGACTATAACGTCAATGAAAAAGTGAAAAGCTCCGCTGGGGGATGATCGTTAGCAGCCCCCATAGTGTCTAAACGAACGAGGAACCATGAACAGATACAGAATCGAATATAGCCTGATCGTGTTGCTGCCGCTAATTGCCGCTCTGATCGGGGTAATCCTGGCAGGAATGCCTATGAATACAGGAGATCTGGCCACCTGGCATATCGCGGTCGGCGCAGGTTTATGCAGCGGGTTGATCGCCCTGTTTTACCGCTACATTGGGGGCAAGTCCCTCTGGTATGTGGTTTTTGGACTACCCATCCTTCTGGCCATTGTAATGTTCTTCATGATCCCGGCCAGTGTCAGCATTTTCTCGCTGGTTTTGCCCAATCTTGCTTTCTCCATGGCCATGTATGCCATGATCAGGTACATCTATTATTCCGGGAGCTTGATTCGTCTGCGTACTCTGCTGATGGGCATAGCCGGAGGCATAGTATTTGGTGGATACATCACAGCACTTTCCAAACTGGCAGCTCCGGATTCATCGGTCCTATTCCTGCGCGATGTGCTGCTGCAAAACACTCAGGCCAGGCTGCTCAATGGCCTGATCATATTTGTCTTTATCTCATTCGCGATGTCGGTGGCCGATCTGATCATCGTGCAGATAGAGGTAAAACGTATGAAAGCTGAGGCAGATCAGCCCGATGATTGAAGACCGGGATTTTTTCGTAATTGAGCCAATTGCAGATAGTTATCTAAACGATATCTTCAATGACGGCAACCCTTTGTATGTGGAAATCGGCTCTGGCAAAGGCGAATTTATATCAAAGTATCCCACATATCATCCAAATTGGAACTTCATCGGCCTGGAGATGAGCGAAAAGCGTATCCGCAACTGCCTGAAAAAGCTATCCATACAGCAGAATCCGAATGTGCGAATGGTACGTAAGTTTGTCGATGCCGGTATCCGTGATCTCTTTCGCAGTCAAAGCGTTAGTGGCGTCTTTATCCAGCATCCGGATCCCTGGCCCAAGCGCAAACATCATCGCCGGCGCCTGATCCAACAGGATTTTCTGGATGCACTGGCTGAGATCCTGATCCCTGAAGCCACAGTGCAAGTCTCCACCGACCACAGTGAATACGCGGCCTGGATTGCCGAGGAGTTCCTCAAGAGCCCACACTTCACTTCAGTGCAGGAATCCCCCATCCAATTTGAACCAAATCTGGATGAGCACGTGAGCACCTGGTTTGAATTGGAGCAAAAACGTAATGGTTTTGACCCTCACTTTATGCTGTATAAAAGGATCTAAGGAGCCTCGATGGAGTACAAATTCAGCGACAATCAAAAGATCAACCACACCCTCAATCTAGTGGTGCAAAATCTCAGCCATCTAGCCGAAGAGCAACTAAAACACATCGATCAGCTCACCATGATCGGAAAATCGCTCTCCAGCGAAACCGATCTGGATAAAATCTTCGATCTCATCCTGGATGAAGGAATCGCCTTCACAAAGGCCGATGCCGCCACCATCTACATGGTTACGGACGAAGCTCGCGCGCTGGAGTTTGAGATCGTGTACAACGCCACCATGAAGATGCGTGAAGGCGGATCCCATGGCCCCGTGGGCTGGCCGGTGATCTCACTTTTTAACGAGGATGGCAGCCCCAAGCTCTCGCACATCGTTACCGCGGTATATCACAGCAAAGACACTCTCACATTCGATGATGTCTATGAAACGAAGGACTATGATATCTCCGGGACCCTGAAGACAGACAGCAGCTACGGTTATCGATGCAAGTCCATGATCACCATTCCTCTGATGAATCACGAGGAAGAAGTACTGGGCGTGATGCAATTCATCAATGCGATGGACGATGAAGGGAATATCATCAGCTTCAGCGAAGAGCACAAGATCATGCTGCACTCGCTGGCTTCACAAGCCGCGATCGCACTATCCAATCGCAAGCTGATCGATGATCTGGAAGGCCTTTTGATGCAATTTATCCGCTCCATCGCCGTTGCCATCGAGCGTAAAAGCAAATACAGCTCCGATCATATCATGCGGGTGGCTATGCTTACTGAAATGCTGGCAGCAAAGATAAACGCTGCCTCCGAGGGGCACTTTGCCGATGTAAACTTTAGCCCCAACGAACTCAAAGAAATCTCCATGGCGGGATGGATGCACGATGTGGGCAAGATCATCACGCCGGAGTTTGTGATGGATAAAAGCCGCAAGCTGGAACGCATCATGGATGGCATCACTCTGGTGCAGGAACGTTTTGCCCGGCTGAAGCTACTTTGCAAGCATTTGGCGCACAAGCTATCATCCCCGGAGCTAACCGCGTTTATCCAGGAACACATCAATCCTGAGCTTGATGCGGATGGCATCCTCACCTATCTGGATGAAGCGCAGAGCTTTGTAGAAAAGCTGAATGTGGGCGGGGAGTTTGTCCCCGATGAGGATATCGCCCGCATGGAAGCCCTTGCCGCCATTGATTTTGAGTATGATGGACAACGTTACTATCTGCTGGACGAACTGGACAGGAAAAACCTCAGCATCAGAAGGGGAACTCTGAATAGCGAGGAACTCGACGTCATGCGTGCGCACGCCTCCATCACCTGGGAGATGCTCTCGGAACTCAGCTTCCCTAAAAAATACAAAAATGTAGCTTTCTACGCCTCCACGCATCACGAAACCCTGAATGGGAAGGGCTATCCCAAAGGTTTAGACGCGCCCAGACTGCCGCTGCAATCACGCATGATAGCCGTGGTGGATATCTTTGAAGCGCTCACTGCCGCCGATCGGCCTTACAAAACACCAAAACCCCTGTCTGAAGCCTTGATGATCATGGCCAATATGGCAAAGGCCGGGCATCTGGATTTGGATCTGCTCGATCTCTTCATGGATAGCAATCTCTATCTGGAGTTTGCCCGTGACTACATGAAGCCGGAGCAGATCGACACGGTGGACATCTCGCTGATCAAGAGTAAATACCGGCTTGGCTGATATCCCGCTCTATCTGGCTCCTCTGGCAGGTTACACCGACGCCGCTTTTCGCCGTCTGTGCAAGGACTGGGGCGTGGACTATCTGGTAAGTGAGATGGTAAGCGCCGACGGCCTGATCCGCGATTCGCGTAAGACTATCGATTTCATCCGTTTCAGTGAGTATGAACGGCCCTTTGTGATCCAGCTATTCGGTTCCGATCCATCGGTAATGGCAAAAGCCGCCGAATTCCTGATTCCCATGAATCCGGATTGGATAGATATAAACATGGGCTGCCCGGTAAAAAAAGTGGTAAGGCGCGGTGCCGGATCCGCCTTGATGAAGGATGTCCCCCGGGCTGTGGAGATGGTCAAAGAAGTGAAAAGGGCATTGGCTGGAAGGATCCCAGTCTCGGTCAAGTTTCGCAGCGGGTGGGATAGTAACAGCATAAACTTTCTCGATTTCGGCATGAAAATGCAGGACGCCGGAGCTGATCTGCTCTGTCTGCATCCCCGAACTCAGAAACAGATGTTTTCCGGGCTAAGCAATTGGGAGCACATCCGGGAATTGAAACAAAGGCTCAGCATCCCCTTGATCGGTAATGGTGATGTGTCTTCCCCGGAGACTGCTCTGCAAATGAAGCAATGTACTGCCTGCGACGGCATCATGATCGGACGCGGGGCATTGGGTAAACCCTGGTTATTCAAGCAGATCAAACAATTCATCAGCCACGACAGCTATGATCCTATCACCAAAGGCGATCTATTGGATACTGCGCTAAAGCATCTGAAGTATTCCCTGGAAGATAAGCGCGAAGACGTGGTGGTGCGGGAAATGCGCTCTCAACTTTGTCATTACACCAAAGGCCTGCCCGGAGGTGCGGAACTTCGTAACACGATCAACCACTGCCAGAGCGCGGATGAAATCAGGGAACACCTGCTGAACTTCTTCAGCCACAGCCTGTGATGTACAATGTACAATGTACGATTTACGATGTACAATTGTGGTAGGTCATTATCAGGGGAGGAAAGTCAGCTGCTCATTGTCGCTGCGATTGTCCAGCTTGCCAACTCCGATCCCGATCAAACGCACCTTACGCTCTGCGTCCCAGTTTCCCACCATCAATTGCTCGGCGTATTGATACAGGATTTCCCGTTCATTGGTCATTTCCGGTAAACTCATACTGCGGGTGATCAACTCAAAATTGTCATACTTCAGCTTCAAGACCAGGTTTTGCCCCTGGATGTTTTTGAAACTCATGCGGGTAGCCAGTTTATCGCAAAGGCGTCGAAGCTGTTCCAGCAGTTCCTGCATATCCCCGATATCCTCGTAAAAAGTACTTTCACAAGAGATTGATTTCGGTTCCCAACTGGTGTGCAATTCCCGTTCATCGATACCCCGCACCACATTGTAATAAAACAATCCAGCCTTGCCAAAGTGTTTGATGAGTTCCCTCATGTCTCGCTGATAGAGGTCTTCCCCATTGTGAATACCCATCTTTTTCATACGGGCTGCCGTCACTTTGCCGATGCCGTGAAACTTACCGATGGGCAGGTGAAAGAGAATATTCTGCACATCCTCGGGATTGATCACAGTAAGTCCGTCCGGTTTGTTCATGTCCGATCCGATCTTCGCCAAAAACTTGTTGTAAGAAACCCCGGCAGAGCAGGTTAGCTGAGTTTGCCGAAATACTTCATCCTTTATCCATCTGGCGATGACGGCTGGATCGCTCTCCCCAAGCTTGTTTTCAGTCACATCCAGATAGGCCTCATCCAAGCTCATGGGCTCCACCAATTCGGTCACCTGATAGAAGATATCTCTCACCTGGCGACTGATCTCTTTATAGAGATGGAAGCTGCTATGCACGAAAACTCCCTGGGGACAAAGCTTCCAAGCCTGATATGAACTCATCCCGCTGTGCACGCCGTACTTACGCGCCTCATAGGAGCAGGTGGAAACCACACCCCGGCTGTGCGGCGAGCCGCCCACGATCACGCATTTACCCTTTAGCGAGGGATTCTCGCGGATCTCGATCGCAGCGAAATAAGCGTCCATATCAATGTGGATGATTCTCTTCATCAGATCAATCTCCACAACAGTGGCTTTGTGGTCAAGAAAAAGAAGAGGATGAAGAGCTGTTCATCTCTTCTGGTTCGCTCGCAACTAGCAAGCCTCCTGGACTCCTCTCACGTGAGATGCAGGAGAGTTCCAACTGAGTTGCAGGTGGCCTGTGAACCAGCAGACGGTTACCGCAGGTCAAATCCTCCGAATCCCATCCGGGTAATCCCGCCATACTTTTGGCTTGGTAAGCCTAGTCATGATGGAGGTAATCAGGTATGAGCCAGTTCTTTTTCATAAATATGCAGCTAATTAACGAGTGATTATGTGTCAAGGGAGATCAGCAGTCCAATTCATTGGCATAATCACGCAAAGTTGCGCATCAGGGAGTGTTCTGTCACACTATAATTCTTTTAGTACCAATTATTCTACTTTCCCATGCACTCTGAAATGACCTGAATTTTTGGGATGTTTCAGAAGACGACAAAATATCTCTTGACATTACCAAATAGGTCTGAAAAATGTCGTCAGCTTTATAAAAGTGCCGAAGCTGCAATCTGAACCCGTGTGTTATTGAAACTGAATCGGTGTTGATGAACAGATCATTCTCTTGCAAAAATACCGGGATGAACCGGAACAAAAAAAAGGAGATCAAACCATGATCAATACACATCAGCTCCCCCCCCCCCACACTAGTGGCAATGCGCTCTAGCAAAGCATTGCTGATTGTTATTTTTTTGTTTACCATCTGTTCAGGATGGGCTACATCGTTATATGTCGATATAAACTCAACCGCGATTAGTCCTGACGGATCTGAACAGCACCCATTCGCAAATGTGAACGCAGCTGTGACCCAGGCTTGGGAAGATGCAACCGTTGATGATATAGTCATACTTCCGGGAGTGTACAACGAGAATATTGAGCTTATAGGTTTTCTACGCAACTTGAATTTTAGGAGTACCTATAATCCGGATTTAGGGAATGATGAAGTAATACAGTCAACTGTAATTCGTGGAATGGACCAGTCTTACGACCCCGTGTTCTACATCAAAAATTGTGCTGCCAATGCAACAATCAGTTTCTATGGGTTGAGCATCACAAATGGTAAGGGACATTTTGTGGAATCTCAGGTAAACCCGGAAAACTGGACAATGGGCGGAGGAATCTGCGTAATTGGAACAGCATCTTTGGAACAGCATGTGAGCATGAAATGGTGCGATGTATATGAAAACTATGCTTGTTGGGGTGGAGGAATCTACGGATTGTATGCCAGCATCGTGGTTTCGAACACCAATATCCATGATAACGCTCTGTATTTTCTACACTCAGTATTGCCTCCTGATACACATGGCGGAGGTCTTGTAAACGGATCTAAGGGCGCTGGAGTGTACCTCGCTGGAGGTTATAGCACGATTTCCCACTGCAAGATCTACTCAAACAGATCTTTCCTGGACCAAGAACATGAGCTATACAACCCTTTGTGTTACGGGAATGCTGCAGCTCTTGTGTGGCGCAATACCTGTGCTGTTAATGATATCGGATTGATTATGGAATATTGTGAAGTATTCGATAATGTTACTAAAACTATCAATGATCAGATGGCTACATTTGATTGGCCTTTTAGAACCACAATCCAGATTCAAAGAGGGCTTCATGTGATTGTGCCAGGAGAAAGTGGGTATAATCATGTGGAAATCAACCAATGCACCATCACAGATAACAGGATTATTGAAGAATCAAGCGTTTTTAGCCCTTATGTGAACTGTGCAGTAGGGATACTCAGACTAACTGATGAGGAGCATATCCGGGGAACCATAAACAACAACATTATCTATGACAATACTTCTGGGACTAATTTATTCAATCAAAACACTACACAGATACAGCAGTTGTATGGTGGTTCCTTCAACAATCAGGGAGTTTTTATCCCAATCATGATCCCAATCCGTTTTTGCTGTGTAAATGATGCCCATGATTCAAATATTTACAATGACGAAGGTGATGGCAGTATCGATCTTGATCCCCTGTTTGTAAGCTCTTATGAAAGCAGTTACAATCTGAGATGGGACACCGTAGCCGTCAGCCCATGTATTGACCGCGGCAACCCAGAGGTCTTGGACGAACTTGATCTAACTCCGATAGATATGGGGGCAAGGCCATATCTGATTGCCCACGACTATGACAGGTACACGATGCCAGAACCCGGCTCAACAGTTCCAAAATGGATGTGCTTCCCGGTATTGAACGACATAACTACTGATGCATGCGTTAATGAAGTTTTCTTTGAACCAATAGTTGATATAGATATTCTGGACTACGTTATGTATAAGCCATTCCAGCAGGCAAGCATACATGAGATGAGGCATAGTGGTGGAGAGCTAATACTGGGTAATGAGATTGTCAACAGCCATCAAGGCTACAAAGTTCTGCTCCAGGAAGATTGCCCGGACCTGATAAGTATCCATACACCCGGATCTTTAATTCCACCCGAAACAGTGCTAGATTTGCATAGTTACGGTTCATACGGCGATAATTGGGTGGGCTATTTCCAGCGAGAAAGCGCTAAGCCTTTGGACGCGCTCGCCGCCGTACTTGACCATGTGTATCGCATCGAAACCCAAAGATGGACCATGATCAAGCAACCCAATGGCTCCTGGATTCACGCTAAGAGCTTTGTTCTGAATTACGGCGACTTGGTAATCCTGTATAGTGACCAGGATTGCTCCTTTTCCTGGAACAATCCCAATCCGGTCCGTCCCTTCACCCTTAGCACTCCAACCGCATTCAGCTATGATGGGAAATCCTCCTATACTCCTTTCTACGTAACTTTGCCGCAAAGTAAAGATGCAGAATTGCCGGCTGAGATTGGTCTGTATGTAAATGATATCTGCAAGGGCGCGGTGGTAGTGGAAGATAGTCTGTTGCATATTTGCGCATATCTGGATGAGGGAGAAGAGATTACGCCGGAGAATTCCTTCCTGGTATTCTACTACCCTTCAAAGTCCGGAGCATCCACCAAGAAAATCTACCGCATGGACAGCAAGCAATTGCAAATGTCAAAAAACACAAATCCATACTATTTCCTGGCAATTTCTGATCCCCAGAATTGTACTAGTGTTTCACCTCTGGTCGGACTGAAGCAAAACTACCCCAATCCCTTCAATCCCACTACGAATATCAGCTATGATTTACCTGAGGACGGGGATGTGCGGTTATCAGTTTACAATCTGAAGGGACAGCTTGTTAAGCAGCTTTTGAACAAACGAGATTCTCTCGGCCCGCATACCGTGGTCTGGGATGGCAAGGATTCCCGGGGCAATAAGTGCTCCAGTGGCGTTTATTATTATCGCTTAACCACAGGCGGCAAGAGCCTCACCAAAAAGATGCTCATGCTGAAGTAACATAATGGAACACAGAGGAATATATGATATGAAGACATCCAGAAAAAGCAATACAACTATAAGTACTCTGGCATTCATGCCGGCTCTGACAGATCATCTCCGGCTTATGCTCAGTTATAATTGGGCTTTCCGATTCCTGATTATTTATATTCCTCTGTGCATTATCTTTGTACTTCCTTTATCCGCCCTAACCCGCTCCGTAGCCCTGGATGGTTCACAGGATTACACCAGCATCCAGAGCGCAATCAATGATTGTAATAATGGTGATACAGTCATGGTGTATCCGGGCAGGTATTTTGAGAATGTAGTGTTTGGCGGTAAGATAATCACCCTCTGCTCTTTGGAAGCAGCCACCGGTGACAGCAGCTTCATCAGTACCACGATCATCGATGGCAACAACGCCAATCCTTGCGTGAGATTCGTCAATGAAGAACAAGGCGTTACCCTGCGGGGGCTAACCCTGGAACACGGCATCGGTCATCCCTTTGGGGCTCAGGACGAGAGATGGGGTGGTGGAGTTTTTATCCGTACAAATTGCAGCGTGAGTATCATAAACTGCGTAATCAATAATAACCGGGCAGTATTGGGAGGAGGTATTTCAGCCTATAAGTCCTCACTATATCTGGCTGGAACCAAGGTTCACGGCAATCATGCCTCCGCTTCGGGAGGTGGCATTTTCATCATGAGTACCAGAAGTGTCACCCCAGACATCGTTTTCGATGAGGTCAATCGCTGCTCCGTGTACGAAAACTACAGCACAAACCCTTGTGACATCATGGTAACCGATCTGATGACCAATCTGGAGATCTATCTGGATATGGTCTCGGTTCCTAATCCGGGTGATTTCTACTTTGGCCGTCATGCCAATTTCACGGCTACACAGGGTTACAGTGATAACT
This sequence comes from Candidatus Cloacimonadota bacterium, assembly GCA_023392795.1. Classification (GTDB taxonomy): domain Bacteria; phylum Cloacimonadota; class Cloacimonadia; order Cloacimonadales; family Cloacimonadaceae; genus UBA5456. The sequence continues at coordinate 66,154 of JAEWNJ010000115.1, read as the reverse complement.
ATCATTATCTTCGCGCTTTTCGGCAGGAAGTAAACTGCGATATCTATGTAAGTCCTGAGGGGGACGACGACAACAGCGGTTTAATTCCGGAACAAGCCATGAAAACTATCGCCAAGGCAGTACATAAGATAGCGGCAGACAGTACTAACAAAAAAACCGTACACATACTGCCAGGGACATACACAAGTGAGGATCAGCTATGCCCTCCGATCCCATTGAAGTCATATGTAAATATCATCGGAGGAGGATCGAGCATAACTTCCATTGTTGTAACAAGTAGTATGGATGGAATAACCAATGGGGTGATAAATGGTACACAAAGGTCAGATATAACATTAGCGGGGCTATCAATTTCTGCAACGATAACAGAACCGATTATGCATATCAGGCTAAGTGGCACATCTAAGAACATATTACTATCTGATATTATTATATCGGATTCTGTTGTAAATGAACTTGGCAGCATTCTACTTTTGGCTCCACATAACATCAAATTAGAAAAAGTGAAAGTTGCGAATGTAAGTGCTCAGGAAATTGGGGGGGTATACAGTCCGGATATGATAAGTGGCTCTATTGTTGATTGCGAATTCAGTAACATAGCTTCCGTATTCAATGATCCTGATGGAGAGCCAATGACCATGTTTGACGTGAATGTAACAGAGAATATTGCAGTACAAAATTGTGTGTTCCGAGATTTTTTTACAGCTCCTCAGCAACCTGCTTTAAACATTTCAAATGGGCGCAGCGATAATAATCCTGTTGACGTTAATATCAGCAATTGCCTCTTTAGTAATCTATCGTCAGACATTTACCGTCCGATACATTTTTCTAATAGGAGTATAGATAGTTTTAAGCTCAGCAATAACACTTTCATCAATAATTATGGCTGGCCGGCAGCAGTTAACCTTATCGGCAATATTCAGTTGCATAACAATATCTTCTACAATCCTGAGTGCACATACGAGCTTTTGGTTATGAATTCTCCCCCCATTGTTCCTATCTCCAATGCATATCTTGATTACAATAATATCCGAAATGGCATAGCAGGAATATTGAGCGATCTATCTAATACTAACGTCTATTATTCAGATACCAATATCAGCGGTAATCCAGAATTTTACAGCCTACATTCCGAGAGTCCCTTTTTTGCGCAGCTAGCTGCATCCTCACCATGCATAAACGCTGCCACTCCCGATACCACGGGCCTGGCTTTGCTTCCCTATGACCTGGCCGGCAATCACCGGGTGTGGGATGGCAGGATCGATATGGGATGCTTTGAATATGGTTCGGAGTCCTATGTATCAGTGGATGATCCGGAGCTGCCTGTTCTGGATAAGCTGATGCTTAAGCAAAACTACCCCAATCCCTTCAATCCCACTACCACCATCGCTTACAGCTTACCGGAAGCCTCGAATGTGCAGCTTGACATCTATAACATCAAGGGACAATTGGTCAAGAGCCTTGTCAATGCTGAGATGCCTGCCGGAATGCACAGTGTGGTGTGGGACGGCAGAGACATGAATAATCAGGCTGTAGCCAGCGGCGTATATTTCTACCGCGTCAGCAGCCCCAAGAATACCCAAACCAAGAGAATGCTTCTTATGAAATAGGCGGCTGCGCCGCGAATGTACCGGCGCTCGCCGTAGCGCCTGTTTGAATCCCTTCATCACATCACCCACTGTAGGGGCGAACGGCGGTTCGCCCTCCCATAGGATTCGACACGCCAGTTCCACCCCAAACCTTCGCTGCGCTCCGATTTGGGGACCCCGGCTCCACCCCAAGACTTCGCTTTGCTCCGCCTTGGGGACCCCGGTTGTGTCGAACGAGGCCGGAGGCCGAGAAAAGATAAGCAGCGCAGCTGCTTATCTTTTGAGAAGCGAGCGTTGCTCGCTTTCGACACGGGACGTGTCGAATCCTATGGGAGGGCGAACCGCTGCAGTCGCTTGATTTTCTCGGCCTCCGGCCTTCGTGGAAAGTGGATTTTGTCAACAGCCTGCGCCCCTTCGGGGCTCAGGGTGCTACCCATGCTTGCCAATTATGGAAACAATGGAATTTGTCAATCCTCTGAGCCCCTCTGCGCTTGCTTGTTAGCATAGCTTCCACATTGATAAAGATTCCGCGCTAAGAGTAAATCCCCGGATAAGAAATCCGTGCTTTCCTTTTGTAATGGGCTCTAGTAGAAATATTCAGACAATATGTGTGTATCGCAAGATATCTCTTGACAAGCTCAGGCCACTAAAAAATATTTGAAAACACCCAGCTCAGACCTGAACTTGTAAACTGGAACATTTTGTGCTGCCTGCAGAATTGAAGACGATGAACGGATCATTCTCTTATCAAAACGCCGGGATAAACCGGCAACATAAAAAAGGAGATCGAACCATGATCAAGACACATCAAGCCCCCCCCCCTAGTAGCAATGCGCTTCTTTAAAGCACTGCTGTTCTCTCTTTTTATCCTTACTCTCAGCTCAGCGTGGGCAACTTCGCTGTATGTTGATGACGATTCTACCGCCCTCAATCCTGATGGGTCAGAGGAGTATCCATTCCCTACCGTGAACGACGCTGTGGCACGAGCATTGGGAGACGATTCAGTAGATGATATTGTCATACTACCCGGAGTGTACATCGAGAACATTCAGCTTATAGGCTTTCCCCGTGACCTGACTTTTAGGAGTACTTATGACCCAGAGTTGAATAGTGAAGAGCTGATTGATAATACGATAATCCTATACTCCTTTCTACGTTACATTACCCCAAAGTAAAGACGCAGATTTGCCAGCGGAGATTGGTCTATATGTAAATGATATCTGCAAAGGTGCGGTGGTAGTGGAAGATAGTCTGTTGCATATTTGCGCATATCTGGATGAGGGAGAAGAAATTACGCCGGAGAATTCCTTCCTGGTATTCTATTATCCCTCAAAATCCGGAGCATCCAACAAAAAAATCTACCGGATGGATAGTAAGCAATTTCAAGTATCAAAAGGACCAAACCCTTACTACCTGATAGCCATATCCGATCCCCAGAATTGCACCAGCGTATCACCCGTGGCGGAACTGAAGCAGAACTTCCCCAACCCCTTCAATCCGATTACAAACATAGGCTACGATTTACCTGAAGACGGGGAAGTGCAGTTGACAGTTTACAATCTGAAGGGGCAGCTTGTGAAGCGACTCCTGAACAAACGAGATTCCATCGGACCTCATACCGTGGTCTGGGATGGCACTGATTCCCGGGGCAATAAATGCTCCAGCGGCGTGTACTACTATCGCTTAACCACAAATGGTAAGAGCGTAAGCAAAAAGATGCTCATGCTGAAATAGTATCATATGACCACAGAGGAATATACATTATGAAGACATCGGAAAGAAGACAAACTGACATAGCTGCCCGAGTGATCTCAGCGAAGCAAACAAAGTCTCTGCTGAGTACATTCAATCCCCAATGGGCATTCCGATGCCTGATTATCTATATTCCTCTGTGCTTTCTTTTACCCTTATCCGCTCTTACCCGCTCCGTAGCCCTGGACGGTTCACAGACATACAGCAGCATCCAAAACGCGATAAACGACTGCAACAATGGTGACACGGTTCTGGTGTATCCGGGACGTTACTACGAGAACGTTGTATTTGGCGGTAAGATAATCACCCTCTGTTCGTTGGAAGCAGTTACCAATGACAGCAGCTTCATCAGTACCACGATCATCGATGGCAACAACGCCAATCCCTGCGTGAGATTCATCAATGAAGAACAAGGCGTTACCCTGCGGGGTCTGACCCTGGAACACGGCATCGGTCACCTAGCTGGGGCTAATGATGAAAGATATGGGGGAGGAGTGTTCATGTATTTTAACTGTGAAATCAGCATCACAAACTGTGTGATAACAAACAATAGAGCTGTTTTGGGAGGAGGAGTTTTTGCTAATGAGTCATCTGTTAACATTGCAGGGACAAAGATTTACAACAATCATGCCTCCGCTTCAGGAGGGGGGATGTTCATTTGGGGTTCAAGACACTCAACTCCAGACATCGTTTTTGATGAGGTCAATCGCTGCTCCGTGTACGAAAACTACGGCACAAGCCCCTGTGACATCATGGTGACCGACCTGATGACTAATCTGGAGATTTATCTGGATATGGTTTCCGTGCCCAATCCTGGTGATTTTTACTTTGGCCGTCATGCCAACTTCACGGCTACACAGGGTTATAACGATAACTATCATCATCTACGCGCTTTTCGGCAGGAAGTCAACTGCGATATCTATGTGAGTCCGGAGGGGGACGACGACGACAGCGGTTTGATTCCGGAACAAGCTATGAAAAACATCGCCAAAGCTATACACAAAATCGCCCCGGACAGCACCAATACCAAAACCGTACACATCCTGCCGGGAATATACACCAGTGAGGATCAATTTAACCCCATGGTTCCCATCAAGTCCCATGTAAATATCGTTGGTGCGGGTCCAGATTCCACCCTGCTTGTGGTTACGAATAACATTGAAGGTATCAATAACAACATAGTATCCGGATTGTATAGTAGCAATACCCAAATATCTGGTTTTAGCATCACATCGTCAATAACAGATGGTGTTTGGCCGATAATAAACTTATGCTCCCTAGAAAACTCCATAATTTCAAATGTAACAATACAGGATCTCGTTACTAGTAATCGAGGCTGTATAATGATAACAGAACCAATTAACGCCCTTCTAAAGGACATAAAGGTTTACAATATTGAGGCTGAAGATAGGGGGGTTATCTACTCTTCAGAGTGGGAAAGTGGCGCTATCATCGACTGTGAGTTCCGCAATATCCGGTCAGTTTTCAATGATCCCGGAGAGGATCCAGTGGATATGTTCACTATAAATGTAAACGATTCTCTGACCATCCAGAATTGCATCTTCAGTGATTTTGAGACTGTACCCGGGCAGGTCCCCTTTGCCATAACCGATGGCCTGAACGACAATGCTCCGCTCAATGTAAACATCAGCGGTTGCCTTTTTAGTAACATGAGTTTAGATACTTATCCCCCGATAACGTTTGGCAATCAAAGTACCGAAAGCTTCAAGATTACGAACAACACCTTTGTAAACCTTGAGGGCTGGGCAGCAGCGCTGTTACTGATAGGTAACCACCAATTACAAAACAACATCTTCTACAACCCACAGTGCAGTTATGAGCTATCGGTGATGACAGTACCCATCTCGCCGATTTCCCATATCTATCTGGACTACAACAGTGTCCGCGGCGGAACGGATGGCATCATCACCGGGCCCAATTGCTTTGTGGAATATGGCACCACCAACATCAACGGCAATCCAGAGTTCTATAGCCTGCATTCTGAAAACCGGTTTTTTGCTCAGTTAACCGCTTCCTCACCTTGCATAAACGCTGCCAATCCAGATACTATAGGCCTGGCTTTACTTCCCTACGATCTAGCCGGCAATCATCGGGTTTGGGATGGCAGGATCGATATGGGCTGCTATGAGTATGGATCGGAATCATACGTATCAATTTTTGATCCTGTGATCCCGGCTATTCCCGAAGTCAATCTGACAGCTTATCCCAATCCTTTTTCCGCTTTTACCAACATCAAGGTGAGCGCCCTGAGCAGTTCACAGACAATACAGACAGGCGCACAAAGTGCAAACATCTCAATCTACAACATCAAGGGGCAAAGAGTAAAAAGCATAAAGCTAGATCCAGGGAAATCGGGTGAGCAAATCACCTTCTGGGATGGCAGAGATGCCGATGATATGCGATGCAGCAGCGGAGTTTACATAGTCAACCTAATGGTGAATGGCAGGAAGGTCAGCGGGAAGAAGCTGACATTGATCCGGTAGGATCCATTGTTTTTCTTCACTGCTCCACGCTTGGGCGAATTGAGCCTTGTCCCTTTTTCTGAGCACTTATAATCCCAAGTATTGGTCAGAAGGGAGCTAATTTGGGCCTCATGGAGGGGGAGGAGAGTTACCCATCATAAAAAAGGCAGAGCAGAATAAGCATAATCGATTGACATAATCTGCCCCCCCAAATAGCTTGATCAGATCATTATCGAACGAAGGACTTGCCATGTACAAAGAAGCATATCATTTCAACGTGGAACGTTATATAGATCCACTGCGCTTTGAGCAGATTAAACACTTCGCGAAGGATCTACCTACTCCCACCTTGGTGATGGACCTGCAGCTGATCGGGCACAAATATGCAGAGCTCACCGCTAGTTTTCCTGAAGCCAGGATTTATTATGCCGTAAAAGCTAATCCGATGAAAGAGATATTGACGCTCCTGAACACCAAGGGATCGTGTTTTGATATCGCCTCCCGTTATGAACTTGATATGATGTTGGAACTGGGAGTGGATCCCTCCCGGCTCAGCTATGGCAATACAATCAAGAAACGAAAAGATATAGAGTATTTCTACCAAAAAGGAGTGCGGCTCTTTGCCACAGATAGCGAGAATGATCTGCTAAACATTGCCGCGGCAGCCCCTCAAGCCAAGGTTTTCTTCCGCATTTTGACAGAGGGTACCGGAGCCGACTGGCCGCTTTCCCGGAAATTCGGTTCACACTCCGACATCATATACTACCTGATCCTGCAAGCCAGAGATCTGGGGTTGACGCCTTATGGTCTGTCTTTCCACGTGGGCTCGCAGCAGCGCGACATTGGTCAGTGGGACGACGCCATTGCCCGCTGTAAATACCTCTTTGACGCGGTTGCTGAAGACGGGATCGAGCTGCAGATGATCAATCTGGGAGGCGGTTTTCCCGCTTCCTATGTGGATCCAACCTATTCCTTGCAGGAGTACGCGGACGAAATCATGCGGTTTATCACGGAAGATTTTGGCGAGAACATACCCCAAATTATCCTGGAACCGGGACGTTCCTTGGTCGCCGACGCCGGACTGATCGTAAGTGAAGTGGTCAATATCAGCCGTAAATCCAAGAATAACATGTACCAATGGGTGTTTCTGGACATCGGGAAGTTTGGCGGGTTGATCGAAACGATCGATGAATCAATTAAGTTCCCCATTTACTTTGAGCGAGAGGGTCTGGCGGATGAGATCATCCTGGCTGGACCGACCTGTGATAGCATGGATATCCTATATGAAAACGTCAAGTATCATATGCCCGATACCACTGTGCCCGGAGACAAAGTGTATATCTTTACCACTGGAGCCTACACTAGAAGCTATTCCTCGATCTGCTTCAACGGTTTCCCCCCCTTGAACGCTGTAATCTTTAGCGAAGGAGAAGTGTGATGCTACGTCTACCCGTCCAGCAAATGTACGACTTTATGATGGAAGTCTTTGTGAAAAATGGAGTTCCGGAAGCGGATGCCCGGATCTGCAGCAATGTATTGATCGCCAGCGATCTCAGCGGGATTGAATCCCACGGCATCGGCAGATTGAAGATGTATTACGACCGCATTAAACAGGGCATTCAGAAGCCTGTAACGAAGATCGACGTAATCCGCGACCGTTATGCCACAGCGGTATGGGACGGGAATCATGGGATGGGTCACGTGGTGGCCTATAAAGCGATGCAAACGGCTATCGAAAAGGCCAAACTATATGGGCTGGGCGCTGTGGCTGTGCGCAATTCCACCCATTTCGGGATCTGCGGGTACTATGCCGAAATGGCGACCAAACAGGACATGCTGGGTCTGGTTTTCACCAATGCCCGTCCTTCGATCTGCCCCACTGGCGGTGTTTCTCCCCTTTTGGGCACCAATCCCATCTGTTTTGGAGCCCCAACAAACCTTCCCTATCCCTTCCTTTATGATGCCGCCACATCAATCTCCCAAAGGGGAAAGATCGAGCAACTGGCGCGTGAAGAAAAAGCTACTCCCGAAGGCTGGGCGATCAATCTGCAGGGCGAGGCACACACCGATACCCAGCGCCTGCTGAAAGATCTGATAGATCAAACCGCGTCCATGCTACCCCTTGGCGGTACTGACGAGCTAAGCGGCAGCCATAAGGGTTACGGCCTCAGCACCATGGTGGAAATCCTCTGCGCGGCATTGCAAAACGGCAGCTATCTGAACATGCTTTTGGGCAGGGATGAATCCGGGAAGGCAGCTCCCTACCGTTTGGGACATTTGTTTGTAGCCATAAACATCGATTTCTTCACAGAGCCGGAGAGCTTTAAAGCAATCAGCACAGACATCTGTAAGCAGCTACAAAACTCGCAGCTTATCCCCGGTAAAGACCGCATCTGGGTCGCCGGAGAAAAAGAATATGAAAAGAGCCTGGAAGTGCGTGAAAAAGGGATTCCGATCGTACCCAATCTGGCGAAAAACATACGCGCCATGCAAGAAGAAATTGGTATCAACCTTATCGATTGCTGATTTTTTGCTTGCGGATATGCGAAAAACACTTATCCTATATGGCATAATCCAAAAAAATAAAGCCAATAAAGGAGTACTAAAAATGAAAAGAACACTACTAGTTCTGTCTGTCCTGCTGATGATTACGCTTCTCAGCGCTATCGAATTTGACATCAGCGGTGAAAACCGCACTCGTGGAGCCGTTGCCAACGATAGAAGCGAAAACGACGGTGCCTGGGTGGACAATCGCATGAACCTGGGTTTAGATTCTCAGCTTCACCCTGATCTTGCCCTTCGGCTTGCCGTGGAAATCGGTAATACCACCTGGGGTAATGGCGGCGGTGCAATCTCCACCGGAGAAAGCATTCATGTAACCGAAGCCTTTATCAAATACAGATTGCATGCCATTGAAGCTGATATCAGTATTGGTCAGCTATATTGGATGGATAAGATGGGCTTGATCATGGATGATTATTTCTCAGGCATCTTGGTCCAAAAGGAAGATCTTGCCGGATTTAATACTGAGTTTGGCTGGATGAAACACACTGAAGGGGGTCACTACGACGACCGCGATTATGACATCTTTATGGCCCATGTCAATATGGCCGATAAGGCTCCTGCTGGTGTCTATGCCCTATTTGGAAACAACCTCATTCCCAGAGATAAGGTTAACAACTTCACACTGTATCCCTACCTCAACCTCGCTGTTGATCCTCTCACCCTGGATCTGGCTGCCTTCATGGATATGCAGATGGATGACGATGATACCAATATCGGATTCGGCGGTGCAGCAAAAGCCAAAGCAGATCTGGACGTTATGGAAGTTGGTCTGGATGCCCTTATTGCCACTGAATACGGCCTAACCACCATCAGCCCCTGGTATCAGAACGGACTATACATTTACGGTATCGGCAAGCATCACGACGGGACAAACCTCTATTGGAGAACCCCATATACTGGAAACAGCGATACTTTCATGAGCCTGGTTGGCTCCATAAAGGCCCCGCTTAACGATAAGATCGATGCTTTCGCCGCAGCCGGTATACTTACTGATATTGGCATGGAAGTGAATGCTGGAATCGAATATGAGATCATCCCCGATCTCTTCAACCTCGCTGTTTACGGAGCTTACGGTTCTCATGACAACGATACTGCAAACTACCTCTTTGGCAGCACTCTTAAGGTGGAATTCTAAGAATCGATAGATTGCACATTCAAGGCACGTTTCGGCGTGCCTTTTTTTGTGATCGATAAATGGCGGAGGAACGTCCACTATCATGCTCGCATTTCCTGCTTGACACAATACCCACCCCATTTTGTTTAGATTGGACAAGGGAGAAATGACGGATGCGAGAGTTCAAGAGCAGACTAAACAAGTATAAGTCCCGTATTAACAGAGGAATAGCCATCAGGGCGGTCCTGGGCAGTCTTGTGCTCTTTGTCTGCGCGGTTCATCTCTGGTTTCTGCTCTGGCAAACTCTCACTGCCTATTCTCCGGCACTGCTCTATGCGAATCTGGCTTTACGCTCAGCCTTGGCGCTAAGTATCATATCACTGCTCTGGCAGGCTTACCGCAATTTCTATGATCTGAATGGAGTAGCGCGCTATCTGGACGGATTATCCGACGAGAAGGACGATCTGTACCAAAATAGCTACGAGATATACGAACGGGACGGCGATACCCCTGTGAGTCTGGCGCTGGCTCAAAACGCATCCGATAGAATCAGCAAACGGGACTATCAGATACCTAAACCCATTGGAAAGCATCAGGCAATGGTCATCGGCTTCCTATTGGCAGGTATCTTCTTTTACTGGTCTTACCTTTGGTCTGATTTCGGTTACGCCTTTCGACAGTTTTATACAAATAGAGCTCCGGCAATCAGCTATAAAAGTGATATCACCCTCAGCCCGGGTAGCATCAGGATCGGCAAGAACCAACCCGTGATGATTCGCGTGCTCGACCCCGATCCCCGGCTGGAGCATCGGCTGTATTACCGTTTTACCGAATCTTGGCGTGAATTGGGGCTCAGCCAAAACAGCTATATCTTTAACCGGCTGGAAAATAGCATCGAGTACTATGTGGAAAATGAGGTGGCCAAAAGCCCGATATACAAGATAAGTGTACTGGACGAACCCATCGTCAGAGAATGGCAGGTACGGTATCAATATCCTGCTTATACGGGGCTTTCCGCATTCTCAGATAGCCTCAGCTACGGCAACATTGAAGCTTACGCGGGAACCGTGGTTTCCTTGGGGATCAAGGCCAATATCCCCATAGTGCGGGCGACCATGGTCTTTGAAGATGCCAGCCGTAAAGAGCTCACCAAAAGAGCTCCCGCTGAGTTCATCGCGCAATTCAAGATCAATAAAGCCACTACCTGGTATCTGGAAATGGAGGATGAGCTGGGACGCCTGTCCCGCCCCGAAGAGAAGCAAATCAGGGTGCTGCCGGATAATCCCCCTCAGATCAGGATTGTCTTCCCCGGCCAGGATATCAGCCTGAATCAGGATCTGATGTTGCCCCTGATCATCAGCGCCGATGATGATTTCGGACTGGCCAATTGCTCCCTGTATTACCAGATCAATAGCGATCCTGCGCATAATATAACAGTGCAGAGTGTGATCCGGTCCAAGCTGTACAACACAGATTATGTGTGGGATATGAAAGATCTCGATCTCTTCCCCGGTGACGTCGTTACCTACTGGGCTGAGGTTTACGATAACGCTCCCACACCTCAAAAGGCATCCAGTAGCAAGTTCCGCGCCCGCTTCCCCTCCATTGAGGAGATCTACGCTGAGATCGAACAAAACGAAAAGCAGAAACAGGATGAACTCAGCAGCAGCCTGCAGGAAAGCGAAAAGCTGCAGGAACGTTTTGAGGAAAAGCGCCGGGAAATGCTGAAAGACCCAAACCTGAAGTGGGAAGATAAACAAGAGCTCCAAGACATCCTGCAGAAACAGGAAGACATCAGCCAGCAGGTGGAAGACATCGCGGAGAATTATCGGGATCTGATCAACAAGATGCAAGCAAACAGCACTCTGTCTCAGGATACCTTGCAGAAGATGATGAAGATCCAGGAATTGATGCAGGAGATCGCGACCGACGAAATGATGCAGGCCATGCGAAAGCTGGAAGAGGCCATGCAGAATGTCTCAGCCGATGCTTTGAAACAAGCGATGGAAGACTTCAAGTTTTCCATGGAAGACTTTGCCAAGAAGATTGAGCAAACTCTTGCCCTTTTGGAGAGCATCAAAAACGAGCAGGCCGTGCAGAAAGCACTGCAGATATCCGAAGAGATGGAAAAGATGCAGAAAGCACTGCACGACAAGACCATGGACTCCAGCCAAAATACCGATAAACTGGCTCAGGATCAGCAGCAGATTCAGGATAAGTACGACACTTTGAAAGAAGAGCTGGAAAAACTGAAAGATATGCTGAAAGAGGATCCTGATGCCAAAAAGCAATTGGATGACCTGCTCAAAGACATGCAGCAAAGCGACGCCAAGCAGGATATGCAAAACAGCCAGCAATCCCTGCAGCAGAATAAACGTTCTCAGGCACAGCAGTCCCAGTCAGCCGCGATGGAAAAGATGCGCAGATTTTCCCTGAAGCTCTCACAGATGAAGGAATCCATGAGTTCAGGCGCTCAGGCAGCAATCGTGCAGGCCATTGAGCTCTCCATCCGCGAGCTTTTGATCTTTTCAAAGCAACACGAGGCGACCAAGGCACGTTATGAAAATAACCCCTACCCCATTGTGCCAGATCTGATCTCGGCATATGAGGGTTTGCAGATATCCCTGAACAAACTATTTAGCCAGCCCCAAGTGAGTATGATGATCCCGCCGAAGTTCTTTATCGATCTTACCGATACCAACAAGGCCTATAGGGACATCTTCAGTACCCTGGGACAGACCTATACACCAAACATCCGCCCGCATCTGGAGAACGTGCAAAAGGGTCTAAACCTGATGGTCTATGACCTTATGCAAGCGCTGCAAAACTCCTCATCAGGTGGAGGCGGCGGAGGGATGCAATCCATGATGCAGATGCTGGAGCAGATGGGGCAAGAACAGATGGCTATGAATATGCTTACCGAGCAATTGATGATGCAGATGCAGGCTCAGGGAGGCAGGATGGACAGCGCTACTAGTGATCAGGTGGGTAAACTGGCCTCCGATCAGGAACGCCTGGCTGAGAACCTTAAACGTGCCCTGCAAAACAATCCCGAAGCCCAGAAGCAAGGTAATGCCATCAAACAGATCATCGATGAAGCAGAAGCGGTTGCCCGCCAACTAAAGCAAAACCAATTCAATCCTGAGCTGATGAAGCGCCAGGAGAACATCCTCAGCCGACTTCTGGACGCCCAGCGCTCCATCAATAAACGCGATACCAGTGAAAGGCGTCAGGCTGAGCAAGCCTCCGGTCTTCCTATGTCTCCCACGGGCAAGGGGATCGACTATGAGTCCTTGCGCAAGGCCACTTTGCTGGAAGATGGCTTTAGGAGCTACCCGAAGGAGTATCAGCAACTGATCATGGAATACCTGAAGCTCTTGCAAGAAGGTGGCAGATGAAGACTTTGTACCTTGGCATCATTCTCCTGCTGCTATGCTCATGCCTGGCAGCGCAGTACGATGAAAAGCAGATTCTATACCAGCAGGCCGGCCAATATATGACTATGCGTCAATATGACCGCGCGGAAGCCACATACCTGCAGATACTGGATAAGTACCCCAATGATCTAAATAGTGTGTTACAACTAATGCAGATATATCTCAGCCTGAACCAGAACGAGAAAGCCGAAAACCATCTGAACCGCTACCAAAGAGTATTGCCCCAAAGCACCATGTCTGAGCTACGTATTCAATTGCTCCTGATGCAGGGGAGGCCTGATGACGCAGACCGGGAAGCAGAGACCTATCTCTCGCTATTCCCCGGAGACCTGAACAAGCATCGCTTACTGGCATCGTTCTATGAACGCAGGAGCTTTTATGATCAGTCTATTCGGTTATATGAGAAGGCTCGCCAGAGCTCCGGGCAAGCGGTCTTCGCTCTGGAGATCGCCAATGCCGCAATGCAGGCGCAGAAGTATCAGAGAGCACTGCAGGAATACCTACAACACATGACGAGTGTGACCAACATCAACCACTACATCAAAAACCAGATCAAGAACATAGTGACCGCGGACAGTACCCTGATCGATGAAATCGCCAAATTCTCCGCTACTCATGATTCTGACATCATTCGCGAGCTCTACGCCTCCTCCCTGGTAGGCATCAAGAATTATGCCGGGGCTCTGGAGATATATAAAGTACTACCGGAGACCTATCTAAAGGATTTTGCCGCAGAGCAGTATAGACTGAAGAACTACGATATTGCCTTGCCGGCATACATGCATCTGGCTCAAAGCGGCACTCAGCCCCTCCAAAGGCTGAATTACAGGTTCGAAGTAGCCAGGATGTATTATGAACAGGCCATGTACGATTCCAGCAATGCCGTGCTCCAGGAGATGGTCCTTGATCCCTTCTGGCAGCAAAGTCCGGCTAATCAACGCAATCGTCTCAATGTGTCCATCCGCCGGATGATTGCGGAAAACGCCATGGCGATGGGTGAAGATATTCAAGCCGTGATGGCAATGATGGAAGAGGCCAAGACTTATGCCGTACAAGTGCAGGAACGCGAGGAACTGGATCTGGAACTTGCGCGTCTGCAGATACTAAACTCCGAGTATGATAAAGCCGGGATAAAACTGAAGGGCGTGAATCAACCGCAGAACCGCGCCAAAAGGGATTACCTGTACTTCCTCTCTGCATTCATGCACAATGACCAGGTGCTGGCAGATTCACTGATGAATGAGTACATGTTGCTATACCCTGGCGATGATTTTGCCAACGATATTATCTATCTAAACATGCTCAGCATCAATATGCAGGCTCCCCAGCAAGCAAGCTTCAGCTCAGCCATTTCACTTCTGCAAAAGCTCAATCCTGCCGGGATCGATAGCCTTTACAGTATATATGTGGCAAACAAGGATGAAGAATTACTACTGCTGGCCATTGAATGGGCCATTGGGCTCAGCGATTTTGAGCAGGCAAGGGCGATGTTGGACCATGAGTTTAGTGATTCCCTGGCCGCGGAATACGCATCCTATCTCCGTTTGGCGCTGCTGTCAGATCCGGAAGCCGAGCTGGAACTGGCCAGGGACTTTCTGAAGAGCAAACCAAATAGCATTTTCTCACCTGGTTTTCGCCAGGTAATATCACGCGTGGCAAACTCACGCATCAGCCTCTAACCTTTTAGATGGAGCAGAAATGAAGATTCGCAAATCCTACACTTTCGACGATGTATTACTCATTCCAAAACACTCTCAGGTGCTGCCTGGTACGGTGGACCTGAGTACCCACGTCACCAAGAATCTGGCTTTGAAGATCCCTTTGTTATCGGCTGCCATGGATACTGTCACTGAAGCCGATACTGCCATTGCCATTGCCAGAGAAGGCGGATTGGGCATCATTCACAAAAACATGAGCATTGAGGAGCAAGCAAATCAGGTACACAGGGTGAAAAGAGCTGAAAGCGGCGTGGTAACTCATCCCTATACTCTAGCTCCCGATGACGATCTGGCCAAGGTGTTGCAACTGAAGGAACACCATCGCATCGGCGGTTTCCCGGTAGTAGAGAATGGCAGATTGGTAGGCATCCTCACAAACCGGGATATTCGTTTTGAGACTGATTTGAGTAAGCAGGTGAAGGAACTGATGACCCCTCAGGACAGACTGATCACCGCCAACGAAAATGTCTCCTGGGATGATGCAATCAGCATTCTGCAAAAGAATCGCATCGAAAAACTGCTGATCACAGATGAAAACATGAGCCTGAAAGGAATGATCACTGTACGTGACATCCTGAAACAGGAAAACTACCCTCAAGCCGTTCAGGACAATAAAAACCGCCTTCTGGTCGGCGCGGCAATCGGTGTCACCGGAGATTTCCTGGAGCGGGCGCAAGCGCTTTGCCAGGCAGGGGTTGACCTCCTGGTGATCGATACTGCGCATGGACATCATATCCACATTCAGGATGCACTTAGAAAAGTGAAGGCAAACCTGTCGGTGGACGTGTTGGCAGGTAATGTTGCCACTGCCGAAGCCTGCAGATATCTGATCGATAATGGTGCGGACGCGGTGAAAGTGGGCATCGGACCTGGCTCGATTTGCACCACGCGCGTGGTTGCAGGCATCGGAGTTCCGCAGCTTTCCGCAGTGATGGATTGCGCTGAAGAAGCCGATAAATCAGGAGTTTGCATCGTGGCTGACGGGGGCATCAAGTTCTCCGGCGACATAGTGAAAGCCCTTGCTGGTGGTGCGGGAGCGGTAATGATCGGTTCGCTTTTCGCTGGTTGCGATGAAAGCCCTGGAGAAGCCATCATCTACAACGGACGCCGTTTCAAAAGCTACCGGGGCATGGGCTCCATCGGCGCTATGCAGAAAGGCAGTAAAGACCGCTATTTCCAAAGTGCCAGCGAAGGCAATAAACTGGTAGCCGAAGGCATCGAAGGCATGGTCCCTTACAAAGGGCCTTTGAAAGACTATATTTATCAACTCATTGGCGGTCTGAGAAGCGGCATGGGATACATCGGAGCTCCCGATTTGCTGTCCCTCAAAAAGAACGCCGAGTTTGTGGAGATCACTCCCGCCGGCCTGAAGGAATCGCATCCTCACGATGTGCGCATTACCAAAGAAACTCCAAACTATCAAAGCGGAGATTGAGCCCAGCAATCAGAGCCTGTTTTCCGGCTTTCTTTATCATCTGAAAGTCGAACGCGGCATGGCTGACAATAGCATTGAGGCCTATAAGCGCGATCTGCAGGATTTTCTGGGCTATATCGGCAATAAAGACTGCTGCCAGATCGGAGCTGTGGAACTCACCGAGTATCTGGTCACTTTGCAGGAGATTGGTCTGGAAGTTACATCTCTGGCGCGCAAACGGGTGGCACTGAAGCAATTCTATGCCTATGTGGAGGAAAACGACATCCCCATGAAAGCAGATTTTGATCTGGTCCCCCAAATCAAAATTGGTAAGCATCTGCCGGATGTCTTGAATGTGGAGGATATGAAAACGCTTCTCGACAGCCTTCCCATGGACAACACTCTAAGTTTTCGTAACAAACTGATGATGGAACTGCTCTATGCCACAGGGATGCGGGTGTCCGAGCTTTTGGGGCTCACGCTGCATGATCTGTTCTGTGATCAGCACATGATCCTGGTGAAAGGCAAAGGCAGCAAACAGCGATATGTTCCCTATCTGGATTCGCTGGATCCGCTATTCTCAAAATATCTGAATCTTCATCGCCCTGTGCTGCTCCAATTGCAGCAAAATGATGTGTTGTTCCTGAACCGTTTCGGCAAGGAAATGTCCCGTATGGGTTTCTGGAAAATCCTGCAAAAAGCCTGTGTGGAAGCGGGTATCAAGCATGACGTCAGCCCGCATACTTTTCGGCACTCCTTCGCCACTCATTTATTGGAAGCAGGAGTAAACCTCCGAATCGTGCAGTCTCTTTTGGGCCATGCCAGCATCAATACCACTCAGATCTACACCCATGTGGACCGCCAATGGCTGATCGAGACCCATCGCATGTATCACCCTCGAGCTTAAGTAAATCAATAAATAACAAATGGAGACAAAAATGAAGAAAACTCTGTTCTTAATCGCCATCCTGCTTCTGGTACTTTTACCCTCGTGCAAGAAGAATCAGCAGGAACTGCAGAAAGTTAGCATCACTCTGGATTGGACCCCAAATACCAATCATACCGGCCTGTACGTGGCTAAAGAACTTGGCCATTTCACCGAGCAAGGCCTGGATGTCCAGATCCAACAACCTGGTCAGAATATCACCGATCAGATCGTCGCCACCGGGAAAAGTCACTTTGGCGTCAGTTATCAGGAAAACGTGATCCGCGCCCGCAGTGAAGGTATCCCGCTGATTTCTATCGCAGCGGTGATTCAACACAATACCTCAGGATTTGCGTCCCTAAAATCGGCAAACATCAAGAGCCCCAAAGATTTTGAGGGGAAACGTTATGGCAGTTGGGACAGCCCTTCCGAGATCGCCATCTTGAAGAACGTGATGGAGCGTAATGGCGCTGACTTCAATAAAGTTCAGGTGATCTCCGGAGTCTATGATTTCTTCTCCACCATCGGGAAAGATGCCGATTTCGAATGGATTTATTACGGCTGGGATGGAGTGGCTACAGATCATCGTGGCGTAGAGATTGACTACATCCCCCTGCGCGACCTGAACCCCATCTTTGACTACTACACGCCGGTGATCATCAGCAGCGAGAAGTTCCTGGCCGATAATGAGGAGCTTACCAAAAAGTTTATGACCGCAGTGAAAAAGGGCTACGAGTATTGCATCGCTGAGCCTGCCAAAGCGGCTGATATCCTGATCAAAAACGTACCCGAACTGGATTATGAACAAGTGAAACTGAGCATGAACTATTTGGCTAAAGAGTACCAAAATGATGCTGCATACTGGGGTTTTCAGGATCGCGATGTTTGGTCCAACTTCGCCAATTGGATGGACCAGGAAAAGCTGATCAACAATCCCATCTCCATAGAAAACGCCTATACAAACAAGTATCTGGGAAACTAATGGCCATCCTCGAAGCCAGAGACATCCACAAATCATTCCTCTTCAAAGGTGAACTCAGCAAAGTGCTGCATGGCATCAATCTGAAGCTGGAAGAAAATGAATTCATCAGTATTGTGGGTGCCAGCGGCTGTGGAAAATCCACGTTATTGGAACTGCTGTCGGGAATTAGTCTTCCCGACAGCGGTGACATCTTTTACGATTCTCAAATGGTAACCGGCAAGGCGGGCATCCTGGGATACATGCCCCAGGATGATCTCCTCTTCCCCTGGCTGAAGACGATCGATAACATTCTGCTTCCCGTCAGAGTGCAAGGCAAGAACATCCACATCGAAAGAGAGAAAGCAGCCAGATTGCTGCCGGTTTTCGGTCTAGA
Organism: Candidatus Cloacimonadota bacterium; assembly: GCA_023392795.1. GTDB lineage: Bacteria > Cloacimonadota > Cloacimonadia > Cloacimonadales > Cloacimonadaceae > UBA5456. Next base: position 47,802 of record JAEWNJ010000115.1, on the reverse strand, counting down.
AAGCTATGCCGATCATCTTCCCTGGCAACTCTCCGGTGGCTTGCGCCAAAGGGCTGCTCTGGCACGCACCTACATGACCGGCAGTAAAGTGCTGCTGTTGGATGAACCCCTGGCAAACCTCGATGCCATCACTCGCAGCGGGTTACAGGACTGGCTGGGTGAAGTGGTTCACAATCTGTCGCTGGCCATCATCCTGGTTACCCACGATATCGACGAAGCCATCAAGCTTTCCGACCGCATCGAAGTGATGAAGGATGGGCTCTTTGTGGCAAGTTTTCAGGTGGATAACCGGCTGGATGAACACAGCCAGAGAATTCTAAAAGAGCACATTCAAAACGCTTTGTGAGGCAATTTGTTTTCCCAAAAGCAGTACTATCTGCTGGCTTTCTGGCCACTTTCCACTCTCCCGCATTCCTCTTCCCTCCCACGTGGGAGGAGTCCAAGAGGCTTGATGGTTGCGAGTGAGCCAGAAGAGTGCATAAAGTATCAGTGAGTCTCTGCAATCCCGATTAGATCTACATCGTTTGCCGGAACACTCACCACTCACATGCAGTATCCTTGCTGATGGGACCAGGATTGAATCTTCAAACATGGTATGAAGGGGTCAAAGACCAGTCCTGCTCACTTTTGTGTGAATCCTGGCAGGAGAAGCCATCAAAATTAGTTCTTGACAGATAATACTGATATGTTTGACTGGTGGTATATAGGAAATAGTAGAAGAGGATATGCATGAAAGGTACGTTAACAGTTACATTTTTGCTGGCACTGACTGGCTTGTCTGCTTTGACCGGGTTTGCCCACTCAAATGTGTTCATAGGCGATACCAAAGACCCTGTAGTTCAGATATTGTATCCCCTTGATCAAGGTTTTATACAGCAGGGTTTCCCCTTGGAAATCGTATGGAATGTCACTGAACAGAATCTGGCAGAAAATAGCACAGATATTTATCTATCTGTTGACGGAGGTGATGTTTATTCCCCAATAGTCTTAGGATATGGTGAAGGTAACAGCTATGTATGGACGAGTCCTAATGAGACGATAGAAAATGCAATGATCAAGGTTGTGACCCACGACAGCTTTGGCAATGTTGGTGCGTGCACCAGCTCTGAAAGCTTCATCATAGGTCCCTTGATTCCGCTTCCCCCACAGGATATGGTACTCCATGCTATTAATCCCACCGATATGCAAATCTCCTGGACACCAGTAAACCAGGGAAGCTTTGGACAGGACATACAGGTGCAGGGGTATAAGGTATACTACAGCGAGATGTCTCCCACCGACGATAGTAGTTTCTACCTTTTGGAGAACGTTACGGAAGGTTGCTCATGTGTTCACATTAAAGCCTTGGAACATTGGGACAGACTCTTTTACAAAGTGTATGCCTACGTCCCGGATGTACCCTCTCCCCTTTGCGATCCGATTCTCATGGAGCCTCAGGAAATGACCCGACAGGATAAGGCTTTGAGGTTACAGCGATGAAGAGACACATAATGTACAGCATGCTCCCCATACTATTCTGGATTTTCGGTGCCATGTTGAACGCACAGGCTCCTGTCGTATTCAACGTTGAGGCCTCTCAGCGCACTGATGGTAGCAAGATTATTGATATCTATTATGATCTGAACTTCATGGATAGTTGCACCGTAAGTCTCGCATTATCCAGCAATGGGGGCATCGATTTCAATCTGATCCCTACACGTAGCCTTTTGTATGGTGATATCGGTAATGGAGTCATGCCGGGAGAGAACAAGCATATCGAATGGGACGCAGGATTGGAAAATTACATACTTGATGGTACTTCATACTTGTTTCGAGTAATTGCAACAGGTACTTATAATGTCGACAGCAATTTTGTATATATCCCAGCTGGGGAAATTTTTGTCGATGGCAACTACTATACACTGTCAGACTACTATGTTAGCAAGTATGAGGTTACTCAAGGCAGTTACGAATATGTCATGCGTGAGAATCCCTCGCATGGCTACAATACGGGACCAGATTTTCCCGTGTATAATGTGGACTGGTACAAGGCAATAGAGTATTGCAACCGCAGAAGTGCGCTGGAGGGATTCACACCTTGCTATTCTTACGAGGCTTACGGAACAGATGTGGATGATTGGCCAGTAGGTTGGAATTTACAGAACAGCAATCATACGCTCATCCAATGTAACTGGGATGTTAATGGCTACAGGCTACTTAGCGAATTGGAGTGGCTGTATGCCGGCAGGGGTGGGGCTTCATCCCTTGGATATACATACAGCGGGAGTAACATCCTGGATGATGTTGCCTGGTATGATCAAAATTCATACCTTATGCCCCCCGGGCACTCTGATCATGGGGTTCACCCAGTTGGGAACAAAGCGCCCAATGAACTGGGTTTGTTTGATATGACGGGGAATGTGTATGAATGGTGTTGGGATATTTACAGCACAGGAAGTTACGGCAGCTACACAAACCCACATGGCGCAAACACAGGAACCCATAGATCTGTTAAGGGTGCCGGATGGCAAAGTGACAACTATGGCTGCCTGCTTAGAATCCGCTGCATTGGATTGCCCATGCACTCTGCAGACGGAGATTTTGGAATCCGCCTTGGAAGAACAGGATCCTTAACGAACTAATTGCCCTGGAGAATGAACTCCAGTTCTGAAGCTTTATGGACCTGGTAATCCCCTTGGGCAGCTACGAACGGCAGCTTCACTCTCAGGTAGTGATCGCTAAGCATTTCGTTATTGGTTTCCACTATTCCGCTTAGTTCCACGTCGTTAGCCAGCAACAAATCCCTATATTGAGTTTTCTTGGCTTCGCTGAGCGTACCGAGGATCTTACTACGCCGATTCTTTTCCATGTTTGCCACTTGGCCTGGCATCGTGTCCGCCGGAGTTCCCCTGCGGCGTGAATAGGCGAATACATGGAGATAGGCGATAGGTAAACTGAGTAGGAATGCCCTGGTTTCCTCGAAAAGCTCTTCACTTTCACCAGGGAATCCGGTGATCACGTCAAAACCGATGGCGGCATGGGGAAATGAACTAAGAATATCCGAGACCAACCCCCTGATCAGAGCTGTATCATAACGTCGCCCCATGCGTTGTAGAATGCTATCCGATCCACTCTGCAGAGGGATGTGGAAATGCGGGCAGAGCTTGGTTATTCCCCGTAGCCTTCCCAGCAGATCACCATTGAGCAATTGAGGCTCGATAGATGATATCCGGATCATCTTTAGAGCTTCAATCTCGCTGAGAGCTTTCACAACGTCGGCAAGATCCTTTGTCCCATCGCGATAAAGCCCCAGATTTACTCCCCCCAGGACAATCTCTTTGAATCCAGCCTCTGTGAACAAGCGAGCCTGTTCCACGACCTCGGTAAAACGCGCGCTACGGCTGTGACCACGGCCATAGGGAACGGCGCAGTATGCGCAGTAAAAATCGCAGCCATCCTGTATCTTCTGAAAAGCGCGAGTATGACTGAGCATATTGGTGACTGGACGGTAGACAAAATCCTCTGCCAACATGATATCCTGCCAGGGCAATTCCGTCCCGCTCAAGAGATTGGCTATGTCGAGCTTACTTTGGTTATCCACTACGTAGTCCACATCGCCCAAGGCCATGATTTCGTCACGGGATCTTTGCGCAAAACAACCCGTTACAATGACCTTGGTAAGAGGATTCTGATCCTTGGCAGCCAGCGCCTTACGGATCAGATTGCGGCTCTTGTAATCTGAACGATTGGTCACTGAGCAAGTGTTTATCACATAGACATCTGCTGGACAACCAAAGTCCACCAGGGTAGCCTGATGAAAGCTCTCGAAGATCGCAGCCGATTCATAGAAATTGGTCTTACAACCCAAAGTGTTGATCGCTACCCGGAGGGGATGCTTGTCCAAAAGGGCCGCAATCGTGCGGGGATAGAGGAAATGCTCCACCTGTAACACGGTTGCCCCTATCTCTTCATGGGTCTTACACTCTGTGATATCAACGCTCTTCTGCGCCAGGATCCTACCGTGATCATAGACTGGATCCGCCAAATGGACCGTGGCACCGGAACGTTGCTCACCCGCAGTAAACACGGCTTCGTGCACCCTTGATCCATACATCCCGACACCGCCATATTTAGGCAGGAGGGCGGGATGGATGTTCAAGATTGGGATGCCGCAGGCTGCAATGAAATCGGCTGAGAGCAGCTTCATGAAGCCGCACAGAGCGATCAGAGAAATCTCTTGATTCTTTATCAGGCTAAGCAATTCAGTCTCAAAGCAGCGCATATCCCTTGCCGATATCACTCTGGTAGGGATCCCCCGCTGTAAGCATTCAGCCACAGCAGGAGCTTTAGAAGAGGTAAACACGGCAGAGTGCAGCACTATCGGCAGCGCATTTTCCTGGATATAGCGATGTATTGCCAGGAGATTTGACCCCCGGGAATGACCACTGCTAAGAGTAATTATTCGTCGAACTTCAGATGCAGTTCTTTCCACTGGATATCGTCCACCTCGCCCGGTGCCTGATTCATCAGGTCTGTGGCTCTCAGAGTCTTGGGGAAAGCGATCACGTCGCGAATGGATTCGGCTTGTGTGAGGATCATGATCAGACGGTCCAAACCAGGTGCGATGCCGCCGTGAGGAGGAGTACCGTATTTCAAGGCATCGAGGAAAAAGCCGAAACGGCGTTTCAGCTCGGTTTCTTCAAATCCCAACACATCGAAAATCTTCCTCTGGATGTCGTAACGGTGACAACGGATGCTACCGCTGGAAAGCTCCATACCGTTGCAGACCATGTCGTAAAGCTGACCCTGGATATCACCGATCTTTGCGGGATCGTCAAAGTATGGCACGTGTTCTTCCTTGGGTAAAGTGAACATGTGATGCGCGGGTTCCCAGCGCTGGTTGTCCTTGTCCCAGTTGAAAAGCGGGAAATCGGTGATCCAGCAGAAAGCAAAGGACGCAGGATCGTATAGCTTCAGTTCAGTTCCCAATTGATTACGCAATCCCGCGAGCACCTTGCAACAGATATCCCATTCATCGGCCACTATGGCCAGAAGATCACCAGGCTTGGCCTTACAAGCTTCGATCATAGCTCCGGCTTCGACAGGGCTGAGGAACTTGGCAATCCCGGATTCAAGATTTGCTTCTGCCACTTTCGCAAAGGCTACTCCCTTGCCGCCCAAGTGTTTGGCAAGGTTCACCATCTCATCCTGCTGCTTGCGGGAATAGCTTGCTCCCCCTGGAATGGCGATAGCTTTGATCCTGCCGCCTGTCTCCAGACAACTCTTGAAGACCTGAAACTCACTGGCAGAAAGGATATCAGAAAGGTCTACAAGCTCCAGCCCAAAACGCAAGTCTGGCTTATCGCAGCCGAAACGATTCATGGCTTCATCATAGCTCAAACGAGGGAAAGGCGTGGCTAAGTCTTGACCCAGGATCTCTTTGAAGATGGCTGCCATTAGCCTTTCCAGGAGATCGAAGATCTGTTCCTGATTGGTAAAGGAAAGTTCTATATCCAATTGGGTAAATTCCGGCTGCCTGTCAGCACGCAAATCTTCATCTCTGAAACAGCGGGCAATCTGATAATAACGGTCAAAGCCGGAGATCATCAGCAGTTGCTTAAAAATCTGGGGGGATTGGGGAAGGGCATAGAACTTGCCCGGATGCACCCTGCTGGGCACCAGATAGTCTCTGGCGCCCTCAGGAGTGCTTTTCATCAACATCGGAGTTTCAATCTCGTAAAAGCCTTCCGCGTCCAGAAAGCGGCGCATCAGACTGGTCACTTTGGCACGGGTGATCAAGATCTGCTGCAGTTTTGGGCGACGCAGGTCCAGGTATCTGTAGGTAAGCCGTAGATCCTCATCAGCCATGGCACTGCCATCGATCTGGATGGGTAGGGGGAGGGTATCGTTCAATATGTGTATTTCTTCCCCAATCACCTCGATTTCACCCGTGCGCATTTGTGCGTTTACATTGCCTTCAGAACGCATCGCCAGAGTGCCGGTGACGGCTAGCACGTATTCATTGCGCACCTTCTCTGCTTTGCTGAATATATCCTTGTCTTCGGGGTGAATAACGATCTGGATGATCCCTTTTACGTCTCTGAGGTCGATGAAGATGAGACCGCCGAGATCTCTGCGACGGTGCACCCAACCCATCAGGGTTACCTTTTGATCAATGTTCTTTACGCTAAGCTCAGTGCTGTAATGGCTGCGGGTAAGTGAGCCGAGATTGTCCATGAAATATCCTTTAGTTTAGTTTTATAGCTTCGTAGATCTGATCGATGCTCTTCACAGCTTCCCCCAGATACTCGATCATGGTGCATTTCTGGAGATAAGCAGGATCTGGATTGATCAGAGGATTAGCCTGAAACTCCTCACCCAGGAGCTGGAGAGCAGCCTTGTTTGGAGTGGCGTACTGAGTGTACTCGGCATTGCGTTTAGCGATTTCAGCATCCAGCATGAAGTCGATGAACTTGTATGCGAGGTCTTTGGCCTTTGAGGATTTGAGCATCACGATGTTATCCATCCACATGGCAGATCCCTCCTTGGGCAGGAAAAAGCCGAGGTTTTCATTTTCTGCCATCTGCTGCAGGGCGTCGCCGTTGTATGCCTGAGCCAGCCAGGTAGTGCCATCGGGGACTTCATTCTTGTAAGAATCGCTGTCAAACTGAGTGATATTGCGATCCCATACCTTCAAAACCTCATGCGCGGCTTTCATGGCGGCTTCGGATGTATCGTTCAAGGAATAGCCGCTGTAGATCAGGGCAGCGCCGATCACTTCACGAGCGTCGTCGAGCATGGTGATCTTGTTTTTGCCATCAAAGAAGGAATCTGCCAGCACATTCCAGCCACCAGAGGCAACGATCTCCTGAGGGACATACTCTTTGTTGTACAGCAATCCCGTCAGCCCCCAAGCGTAGGGGATTGAGTATTTATTGCCCTGGTCAAATGACGCTGCTTTGGCCAGGAGTGAAGGATCCAGGTTCGGGTAGTTTTGCAGCTTGCTTCTGTCCAATTCTTCCAGCATATCCAGTTCCCGGAGGATGCTTACGTGATCCCCACTGGGAAAGATTAGATCGAAGGATTCTGTGGTGCTCTTTACCTTGGTAAGCATGTTTTCATTGGAATCGAAGGTGCTGTATTTGATGCGGCAGTTATTGGCAGCCTCAAACTCGCTGATGATGTCTGGATCGATGTAATCGCTCCAATTGAATATATACAGGGTTTCTTTGCTTTTTGCGCATCCGCTCAAAGCAAGCGTGAAGCTCAATAGAACGAGCATACCGATGAGTATTATGTTTCTTGTCATGTTTCCTCCATGTGCTTATGAGTGTGGGTTCTGGCATTGGAAAGACCCTTCTGAGGGTCCACAAACTGTAACAAAACCAAGCCAAGGCCAAAGAACAAGATCAAAGTAAGGATGGAATAGCGGATATCACCAGTTTTTAGGGCAATCCATCCATACAATATAGGTCCAATAATTGAGGACAGCCTGCCTGTCAAGGTATAAAAACCGAAGAATTCCGCCTCGCGCTCTGTGGGAGTAAGCATGGACAGCATAGTGCGGCTGTTGGCTTGTGAACTCCCGATCGCCAATCCGGCTAGCAGCCCCACATAGTAATATTCACGGGCACTGGAGCAAAAGAATGCCCACAAGACTACTGCCAACCATATACTTAGCGAGATGGAAAGCGATAGCTTCACTCCCTTCCGATCGGTTAACCAGCCAAAAGCGGCAGAACCAATGATCGATGTGAGCTGCGCCAGGATGAAGTAGATCAACATGGCCCTGGTATCCATCCCAAATCGCGTGATGCCATATATGGAGGCAAAGGCGATCACTGTGGTGATTCCGTCATTATAGATGAAATAGCTGAGGATAAACTTCAGCAATTGAGGGTATTGGCGGATATTCTTCAAAGAGCCATATACCCTTTTGTAGGCGACCTTCAGATAGTTCGTCCGTTTTGAGGGCAATCGCACTTCCTTCAGCCACACAAAAGTGAATAGGCTGAAGATGAAGAAGTGCAGAGATATCATCGGGAAAACCCAGCGCACATCATAATTGATCAATACAAGCGACAGGACAAGGGACAGCAGTCCCCCCAGATAGCCCAAAGCCCAACCATATCCAGATATCTTCCCGATATTATCGGGCGTAGTGATCTCGGGTAAGAATGAGTCGTAAAACACATTGGCAGAGTTAAATCCAAAATTGGCAATGATGAAGAAGATCATCCCTCTGGTTATCTGTCCGGGACCGACATAGTAGAGCAAAGCTGTGAAAATCACAGTAAGATAGCAATTTATAAAGAGGAACTTCTTCTTGGAACGGGAAAAATCTGCCACAGCCCCAAGAATCGGAGCGGTCAGCGCGACCATGGTCATTGAGATACCGATGGCTCTCCCCCACAGCATTTCTCCGTATCCTGCTTCTCCCCCCACCACGCTATTGATGAAATACACGCTGTATACCACAGTTACGATGATGGTGGTAAAAGCACTATTGGCAAAGTCATACATCATCCAGCCGAAGAGCTGCTTACTCAGCTTCATTGCTCGCACCCCAGACGGATTTCATGGTAATCCTGGAAAATCTGCTTCAAATCGTCTTTGGGACCGGCTATAATGCTCTGAAAGCGATCGTTGCACAGCTCTTTTATTCTCAGGCTGTGGGTATGATCCAATTCGGCAAAGATATCGTCAAAAAGCATCACTGGATGAATATGCGTATGCTCTTCTATCAGTCTGGCCTGCACCAGTTTGAGGATGATGACAGCGATGCGTTTCTGCCCGCCGGATCCGAAAGCCCGCATGCCGTGTGCTCCAAAGCGGAAGCTGTAATCGTCCAGGTGAGCCCCTGTGAGGCAGCGCTGCCAGGTCTTCTCGCGTGATCTGAGTTCGGATAGGTTCTGTAAAATGCGCTCCACAGTGGTTTCGAGCCCATCTTTCAACACAGCGCGATACTCTACAGCCAGATCAAGATAGGTATCCGAGATATTAGCGTATGATTCCCGAAACGCTTGATTCAAAAGGTCCAGATACTTCTTGCGATACGCATACACATCCACCAGGGTAAGAGCATATCTTTGATCCCAACTGGTGATCTGAGCGTCATTGAAGCTTTGTTTCAAGAGAGCGTTACGTTGTTCCACCACATGCAGATAAGCCCGCAATGTGCCCAAGTATTCCGGGAAGAGCTGCGAGACCGCCATATCAAAATACTGACGGCGATTTCGAGGCGAGCCATTGATCAATTGAATGTCATCCGGAGCTGAATAGATCACTTTCACGATACCGAGGAGGGAACTAAGCTGCCGGTTTAGCACCGTATCCAGCTTCAGGCTTTTTCGCGTTCCATCAAAGCTCAGCTGCACTTTCAGAGCATTTCCGCTATCCTGCGCATATACAGCCTCAAGAGCAAAGAAATCCTCCCCCTTAGTGAGCAATTCTTCGTCTTTGTGATAGCGGATGGACTTGCCGATGGAAGTATAAGCGATTGCTTCCAGGAGATTGGTCTTGCCGCTGCCATTGGGTCCGATCAGTAGATTTCCCGAAGGGACAAAGCTGAAAGCGCGCTTCTGATAGCTTCGGAAGTTTCGCAGCTCAATGCTATTGATATTCAATCGTCTATGCCGATTATGACCTCAATGGCATCAGCAGGAAGGTGATCTTTTCTGTGTCGCTGTCCGTGGTGTTGTAGATCATCATGGGATCCTTCGAACTGCCCAATTTGATGATCACTTTCTCACTGTCGATGGCTTCCAGAATACCCAGCATATACTTGAAATTGAAGGATACTCCAGTATGATTGCCGGCAAAGGAGTAACCGTCCAGATTTTCCTTCGCTTCCCCAGTATCGCGGTTTGATGTATTCACTTCAAATTGCTCGCTATCCAGCTCAAAGCGGATGCGCATATTCTCATCCGGGGCTACCAGCGCCACGCGGCGAATGGCATTGCGCAGGGTTTCCTTATCGATGGTAAATTGATTTGGCAGGTCACTGATGAAAGCCTTTTGATATTCAGGATATTTGTGCTCCAGCACCGAGGAGAAAACCAGATATTTCCCGTAACTAAAGATCACTTTACTCCGCTCGATCAGCACTTTGATCTCACTGACGGAGCCATCGAATATCTTTTGCAGGAAGGCGAGGGTTTTCACGGGAATGATCTTTTCCACTCCGTTTTCGGGGCTATCGGCAAAGATGCTCACTTCATCGCCTTCTCCCTCAGGAGCAGTAGGCAAGATATTGCTATTCAAAATCTTAATCTCAGCTACCTTGCGACCGTCAGTAGCCGCCATCAGATGCATATCCGGCATTATCTTCCAGCATACACCGGTAAGAACTGCGCGATTAACATCGGTGGAAACGGCAAACTGAGTTTTGGAAATCATGCGGTTAAAGAGCTTTGCGTCAAGGTTTATGGCTTTATCCAGCTTTACTTCCGGCACCACCGGAAACAGCGTAGGATCCGCGATCAGCAGATTGAAATCAATCTTGTTGCATTGGATCACCAGCAGCTCATCATGTCGCCAAAAATTGATCATGGCATCGGGCATGAAGTTTATGATCTCATTGAAATGACGCGCGGATACTGCAATAGAACCACTCTCGCTTACTGCTGCGCTAAACTCCACAACTACAGTGATTTCGAGATCAGATGTGGTGATCTTGACCGAACTCTCCTCAGCTGATGCCTGGATCAGGTAATTTGTGAGTATGGGAGATGTGTTTTTGGTGGGAGCCACGCTTACAAGATGCTGTATGCTCTGCAGAAGTTCCTTTTTCTCTATGGCAAATCTCATGATAACCCCTGTTGATTATTCTTTACGCCAAGTTTTTTAGCATTTCGGATTCCGTCAACTGATTTCTTTCCCAAAGTGGGCGGGACTTCCATTACATTGGCATGAACTCGCTTTTAATGCGATATTGATCAAGATGTTAGGTACATTACTCGCAGGTTTTCAATATCACCCAGGTTTTAGCTATCTCTTTAACAGCAATTCTCTTAGCGTACCGCACACACATGAAATAGCCAAATGGACAAAAAATTGACCATAAGTCATTGACGACCGGAGATGATGAGATCTGAAGCACATGCCTCCCGCTCCTGATATCCGGTGTCCATGGCTAATGTGTCGGGCTGGACAGGCAGCTTAGTAAGAGGCTGTAAAGAAGTCCATGGCAGCGCTTATGAAGAGTGGTAGCTGGCGAGGTGTGGAACAAAGATCCTGGAAATGATGTTGCTTTTATCCAATCCGGCTATTGTCAGCGGACTGCCCCTCCCTCTTCCGGCTCTTGATCAAGCGATAGCCAAGTCCTAATCAAGCCTTAATGTTAAGGCTTGATTGAAGCTTGATGAGAGAGTGATAAACGCCGTCAAAAGGGGGCCAGATGTGAGCGCCACGGCAATCCAAACGATTCGGTATTGCAATTCGGCAAAGACCATGGGTAGATAGTCATCAATGAAAGTATGCTATGTTCACGGTAGCAACCGGATAGGTCCATCCTGCCGCGGTCAGGATGCCAGAGAAGAGGTAATTGGGCAAAAAAGTAGGGGGCGGGCGCCCCCTGTGTGTGTGTTGAGGTATGTGTTATTGTGTGTTAAATGTATTCTTCGCAGTGCCATACACCGCCATTGATGTTCTTCAGAGAGCAAAAATCCCGATTCTGACAATGGACACATAGACCATGGCAGTCATCTGTGTCTGGCACTTCTTTCAAGCGGGATACGTGGAGATCACAGCTCGCCTCATCTCCGGGCAGATATTCATCACAATCATAGATCAGGCCAAAGCTTCCGCTGAGTGAACAGGACTCGCGACGGGCACAATAGGCGCACAAACCTGAATGGATAAAAGAACGATCCAAATAATCCTTCTTAATGAACGGCTCCATATTCTCATTCAGCATAATGGTCTTCTTGTTTATCGCCATTGTGAACCTCTCTTAGCGGCTGGGACGCTGACATGCGTCCATGCCGTCGAACCACAAATGTACGCAGATTGCGAGCCAAATCTTTATATTGTATCAGATGACAGTATATCTAATTACAGGTCAAGATATTAACCATGCTTCAATCCATATCTGACCAGGGCCATAAGCCTCTCAAACCTGGGTATAATATCCACACTGGGGATATTGTACACATATCATAACCAGGTCATACTAGTTCCCCGGGCTGTCTTTTCACTTGACTTGAATGTGACAGACAAAACACTTGACCTTAAAAGAAGAATATCAAGGAACAGCAATGGAAAAGCCCAACGAAGAGAAGACTTCGAACTTTATTCGCAACATCATAGATAAAGATCTGGAAAGTGGAAAGCATGACTATATCGTTACCCGCTTTCCCCCTGAGCCCAATGGCTATCTGCACATCGGTCACGCCAAATCCATCTGTTTGAATTTTGGCATTGCCAGGGATTATCAGGGTAGATGCCATCTACGTTTTGACGATACCAATCCCGTAAAAGAAGATCTGGAGTACGTGGACAGCATCATGGAAGACGTCCGCTGGCTGGGCTGGGATTGGAACGACAAGCTCTTTTATGCCTCGGATTATTTTGAGAAGCTATACGAATTTGCTGAAATACTGATCCAGGATGGCAAAGCTTTTGTGTGCGAACTGAGTATGGACGAATTGCGCGAGTATCGCGGGACCTTGACTGTACCGGGCAAAGAAAGCCCTTATCGGAACCGGAGCGTGGCAGAGAATCTCGATCTTTTCCGCAGAATGCGAGCTGGAGAATTCCCCGATGGCAGCAAATCCCTGCGCGCGAAGATAGACATGGCGAGTCCAAATCTGAACATGCGTGACCCCGTGATCTACCGCATCAAAAAGACCGAGCATCATCGCACCGGAGACAGCTGGCAGATTTATCCCATGTATGACTATACCCATTGCGTATCAGACGCCTTGGAAGGGATCACTCACAGTATATGCACATTGGAATTTGAAGACCACCGTCCCTTGTATGACTGGTTTTTGGATCAACTGCCGGTACCCTGTCACCCTCAACAAATAGAGTTTGCGCGTCTGAACCTGAGCTATACTGTGATGAGTAAACGCCTGCTGCTGGAATTGGTAAAGAAGGGCTATGTGAAGGGATGGGACGATCCCCGCATGCCCACCATCGCTGGAATGCGTCGCCGGGGATACACTCCTGAAGCCATCCGCGATTTTGCCGATCGCATCGGCGTGGCAAAGGCCAATTCCATGGTGGACTATGAATTACTCAATTTCTGCGTACGCGAGGATTTGAACAAGAAAGCCCTCCGCCGCATGGCCGTGCTCAATCCCTTGAAGCTGACCATCAGCAACTATCCTGAAGGCAGTGAAGAACTTGAGGCTGAGAACAATCCTGAAGATCCCAGTGCAGGAAGCCGCAAGATCATGTTTAGCCGCACATTATACGTAGAGCGGGATGATTTCAGCGAAAATCCAGCCAAGGGCTGGTTCCGCCTCGCCCCCGGGAAGGAAGTGAGGTTAAAACATGCCTACTACATCACATGCACAGACGTAATCAAGGATGATAGTGGCAATATCACCGAGTTGATTTGCAGTTACGATCCCAAAAGCCGAGGTGGCTGGAGTGACGACGGTCGCAAGGTAAAAGGTACTCTGCATTGGGTATCCGCGGAACACGCCATCCCGCTGGAAGTAAGGCTCTATGAGCATCTCTTCAGCATTCCTGATCTTGGCGATATCGAAGAAGGGAAAAGCTATCTGGATTACCTGAATCCGGAAAGCCTGATCGTGAATAAGTCTGCCCTGGGCGAAAGCTCACTGGCAGAAGCCACACAAGGGCAAAGCTTCCAATTCCTGCGTCTGGGCTATTTTTCACCCGACTACGATCATAACAGCGATGAACCGATTTTTAACCGCGTCAGCAGCCTTCGGGACAGCTGGGCGAAACAACAGAATAAAAACAGCTCGGGTGCATAGCAACCGACAAGGAGGAACAATATGACATACAAAGTAGTACTAATCAAGATCGACCACCGCGCCACCGAGGCTACCAGAGTTCAGGGAATCCTCACAGAGTACGGCTGCAACATCAAAGTGCGCCTGGGTCTGCATGAAGTTTCCAGGGAATTCTGCGCCAACGACGGTCTAGTGGTGCTGGAAGTGGAAGGTGAAGCCGCCACCATCGCTCAGATGCTGGACAAACTCAATGCCATTGAGTTTGTAAACGCAAAAATGATCGAGATGTAGCGCGCTATTACCCCATAGTCTTGAAAGCCGGCATAATGCCGGCTTTTTCTATGCTAAAGGGTTCACTTCTCTCGGAGTACTCCGATGCGTAATGGAATAAAAAACTCCGGACGAACAATCCGGAGCTTTATAAGTTCTAGAAATGGATCAAGGATTATAGATCAGGTCAGCGTTGATATTGCCGGGGATCATCTCATACCAATCCTGATACTGTGTTCCATTGCTTTCTGCCCAGGGCGCAAAGGCCATATAGGCATTAGTGATTGGTGAGCCTTCAATCGGATACTTCCAGCTAATGGGAAGGTTCAAGGCCCAGGGAAGGTTGTCGATGGTCTTGTAGTATCTCCCCTGAGTCAGATCAGTGGTATCATCTTCGGTGGCAAAACGGGAAGGATCGGCTTGCACTGTGGGCGGAAAACCCGGTAAATGGATTTCATGCCCGGGATCCCCTCCTACCATCAGGTAAGGATTCCAGAGTCCCCATGCGGGAGCGATGTTTAGATCGTATGTATCAGTCAACGTTATTTTGAAATTGATTGGTATGGGATCGTGATTAGGATGATCAGGCTGAGTATTCCAATAGAAGCCATTGCTCAGGACACCCACAAAATCAACGGTTGAAGATATTACTTTCAGGATCACGTGATCCCCTGCCGCAATTAACGGCATGTCATAGGATGACCCGTTGACAGAACTGGTTATCGTTTCAATAGCCGTACTGGCAAAGGGAAACTCGATTGCAAAGGCATTCTTCTTGTTTGCACCGATTGCGCGTAGCAAGAAATCGCCATTGATATCCTTCACCTTCATCCCGGCATCCAAAACTAAGTTGATTTGATATCCCAGGACAAGATCGTTGAATTCATAATCTCCCTGTCGAGGCCATAAATCCTCATAGGCCAGGGTACCCCAATCGGTTGACGATCCCAGAGGATACTTCAGTGTATAAGCTCGCAGAGGATCTTCCGGGAATTCATCGATGCCATTGGCCACACCGTCACCATCGATGTCATCGCTGGTAAACTCTCCGGTAAGACCGATATTGAAGCTGTTTCCACCATCTACTTTGACAATCGTCAAATCCTGCACCCATGCCGGGATTGTTTTCAACACCCAAAGGTTAGCCCAGGCAACCAGCTCTTCATCAGTATTGATGGCGACATTACCCTGCCAGCCTGCTGCCATGTCAATATAGTTACCGGCAGGGACATTCAGGCTGCCAGTGTTGTTACCCCAAGCTACGATTGTGCCATTCGCCCGACGCGCAATAGCATGTTGGTACTTGGCAGATATCTGAACAAAGTTATTGCCGCTCGGTACGTTCAGTTCTCCATTCCAACCTCCCCCCCAGCCTACGATGGAGCCGTCGCTCTTGATCGCCAGGCTGTAAGAGATACCTCCAGCTATATCTATATAGTTGCCGGGGGTTACGTTACATTTACCATGAGTATTGTCGCCCCAGGCATACACTTCACCATTTGCCCGTAAGCCAATATTGTGTCTGGTCCCGGCAGCTATCTTAACGAAATCACTATGGGGTGGAGTATTGCTTTGTCCGTAGCCATTCCCCCCCCAACCTACTACAGAGCCATTGGATTTTAGCGCGATGGCATGATATTCACCCGCAGCAATCGCTATAAAGTCGTTTCCTGGAGGAGTGTTGTTTACAACGGTGTTGTTATTACCCCAGCTTTCCAGGGAGCCGTCGCTGCGCAGAGCTATAGCGAAATCGTTACCGCCGGCGATTTCGATGAAATCGTCTCCGGGGGGAACATGGTTTGCTACTTTTTTATGAGGATTTCCCCAAACCACTATGGTGCCCTGAGCATGAAGACCAATACCAAGGAATAGGATCAGACTGAGAATGAGAAGTCTTTTCATCATCTCCCCCTACCTGGCGACCCGGAAATCTTTGGTCAAAGAACCGGAGCTGACATCAATCGTCAGCGAGTACATCTGATACTGCAGCACGACCTTCTTGGTGGTCGTGGGAATGGTGAGCTTGGTGGAAAGCCCGGTGGCGGGATTCAATTGAGCCTTGAACAGCAAGTCGCCATCGGTGGTTTTCAGATACACCGGCAAGCGCCAGGAACCCTGTATATCGAGGTTAAGGTCGTGAGTCATAGCGTAGTTAAAATCTGCTGGTATATCCAATTCGCTCACATCGACCTGAGTGAGTTTGGCGACGTCATCTTTACAGGCGGCCAGGAACAGAAGCGTAAGGCCGAGAGCAATGATAAGCAGTCTCTTCATGATGTCTCCTTGTTAACTAAAAACATGTAATCTATCACAGTGCCGGAGGCAGAATTGCTTAAGATGCAATCTGCTTCAAACACAGCGCCATTTACCTATTATCGGTGTAAGTATAATTGAGCACAGCACATTGTCAAGCAGTTTATGGACGATCGATGCGGTTCCCTGAGGATGCTGTGTACATTCTGCCACAATATTCTGCTTGACCCCCATCCCATGGTCTGTTAGCCTGACACCAGATCCAAAATATAAAGTGAAGAGGATACTTAACATGTTACAATCCAATGAATACTTCGACGGAAAAGTGAAGTCTGTCGCGCTGAACAATGCCCTGGGCAGACAAACCGTGGGCGTGATGGATATCGGTGAATATGAGTTTGGAACATCCACAGTGGAGTACATGACAGTGGTTTCAGGAGCTCTAACAGTGATGCTGCCAGGCGCTACACAGTGGAAGACCTTTGGTGCCAATGAGACTTTCATCGTGCCTGCCAATAACAAGTTTCAGCTCAAGGTAACTGAGCAGACCGCATATCTGTGCCGTTACGAATAGGTGCGCATGATGATCAAACGTTGTTACCTGATCATCCTCATCGCCTGCGCCTGTGCTATGATCTTTGCCGCCGATACCAATCCGGTTCGCGCCTATCTGGATAACCCCGGCACTGATACCTTCGGCGCTGCTGTTCAATACCTCGCTCAGATGGACAAGGATAGCTCATCTTCCATGCAGACAAAGCTGAACCTGGCTTATATTGCCGATTATGAAGCCAAACGTCTGATGGATCTGGCTCTGAGCCAGGAGAAAGAGCTCAAGCCAGCGGAACGCTTCAGTTTGGCCAATATGTACCTGGGTAGGGAAAAGTATGCGGAAGCAATCAGGCTCTATGATATGCTGAACAAGGAAAGCCCCAAGTGGTCCTGCCCCTGGCGTCATAAAGGTGAAGCCCTGTACAAATCAGGTGATTACCCGGCAGCGATAACATCACTGGAAATGGCGATTGAGACCAATGAGGAGCATTATGACGCTTACATCTGGTATGCGATGGCACTATCAAAGCTTGAACGCTACCAGGAAGCAAAGACCGCGCTGGACACAGCTTTAAGCTTGGATTCTGAGGAAGAAGGCAGCCACTTTGATGAAGAGTTTTCCGATGATCAACTGCAGCAGTTGTACAAGGATCTTCAGGATAAGCTAAAGAAATAGTGATATAAGATCGGGCCGGTAAAAAAAACGGCCCGAATAACTTCTACACCCTGAGTTGTGAGATGGGTATCTCCCATTCTCGGGTATCGTGATCCAGGAGCAGATAACCATCCTTCGCTTTTAAACGTCCGTAGATGTCCATTTTGGCCTTGAAGGTATCTCTGCGGCATACATCATAAGCCGATGTGATGGCTGGCGACGTGTGAAACTTGGTGGGGATAATGTCTCCGGCGTATATGTGCAGTCCATTATCAGCATCTACCTGTACAAACTGCGAGCCGATCGTATGTCCCCCGCAAAGTACGCAGCTAACTCCCTGGGCTATTTGAACTTCTCCCTCGATAAGGTTTATCTTCCCCCGCTCTTCCAACAGTGAAAGCTGATGAGAAAAGGCGTAGGCAGCCTGATTCAAACCATCAGGGGCTTTGGCGATCTCCCATTCTGATTTCTGAATCCAATATGTAGCCTGGGGAAATGTAAGCGTGTCCCGATCTCCAAAACCGGTTACTATTCCGCCGGCATGGTCAAAATGGAGGTGAGTCATGATCACGTCGGTGATGTCGATATCCCGATATCCGAGCTCACCGAGGGCAAGAGGCAGAGCGAAGTCACTGGGACGATAGATCTCCTTTTGCTTGTCACTGAGACGGTTGCCCAGACCCGTATCGACCAGAATCCGCCGCTCTTCGCTTACGATAAGCAGCAGATTCAGATCCATCTTCTGACGTCTGCGTTCATCCACACCGATTTTATCCTTCCAGATCGCGTATGGCAAAACCCCCATCAGGGCTCCCCCATCCGACCAATAATGCCCGGCGTAGATTTTGAAAAGCTTCACTTAGTCCCCAGATCTGGGTGTGCCATCATCCCTGCGGGGAGGACGGGGTCTGCGCGGGCGGGGCTTTCTGGGTTTGTCGGCAGAATCCGGCTCGGAGTTTGGCCTGTTAGTATTCCGTTTCATTTCCGGTCTGGCTTCGGTCTTTTGCTCCGGGCGAGGGCGGGGACGGGGTGTGCGGGCAGGTTTATCCGCTGGCTCGTTTTCCTGGCTTTGCGGTTTACCATTGCGTCTGGCTTCCGGTTTGCCATCCTGTTTGGTCTGTTGCAATACTTCGCTCTCCTTCTGTTTGGAGGAGAAGATCACGATGCGTTTGTTTTCGCCGTCACCGATAGTGAGGGTTCTCAGTCCTTTATCGCGCTCAATGTGACGGTGGATGATTCGGCGTTCGCCGGGGCTCATGGGTTCCAGGGTCAAAGCCTTGCCATGTACCTTGATCTTGTTGATCTGAGGCAGATACTTGTGCAGGAATTGCGATTCACGGCGTTCGCGGTAGCCATCGGCGTCCAGATAGATGCGTTCCAGCTTGCGGTCGCCTTCAAAGACCCGATTTACCAGATATTGGATGGTTTCCAGCATGGAACCGTTCTTTCCGATGATGAATCCTGTCTCCACGATACCTTCTATGGTCAGATACAGGGTCTTCCCTTCCATCTTACTGGTGATATTGCTATAGCTGATGCCCATTTTTTTGAGCAAGGTCTCGGTAAAGAGCCTCACCCGGTCTGAGCTTTCCGGCACCTGGAATCTAACCAGGGCGAGTTTATTGGCAAAGAGACCAAAAATGCCCTTCGAAGGCCTTTTGATGATCTCATACTTCAATTCATGATCACGTATATTGTGCTCAAGGCGAAACTCGCGGATGATGTCTTCGACGCTCAATCCGCTCTTATCGATCGTATTCATTTAAACTAAATCCTTGTTTTTGTAATTCTTCATCAGGTAATACTGCTGGATTACCGAGAAGATGTTGAAAGTGGTCCAATAAAGCACCAATCCGGCGGGCATGCCGCGGAAGATGAAGAACATCATGACCGGCATCATCCAGGTCATCATCTTTTGCGATGACTGCATGGCTTTCTGCTTTTCGTCCATTTCTTCAGTATCAGCTTTTTTGGGCTGCATCATCAGGGATTGGATAACCATAAAAACGCCCATGATGATGGGTAAAATCATGTAAGGATCGGGCTCGGAAAGGTCGGTAAGCCAAAGCCCGAAACCGGCGTTACGCATATCCAGAGAGTAACGCAGAACATTGTACAATGAGAGGAAGATAGGCATCTGCAGCAGAAGAGGAAGGCATCCTGACAGCGGACTGGCACCCGCTTCCTTGTAAAGCTTGCTCATTTCGAGCTGCAAGGTCTTGGGATCGTCCTTATACTTCTTTTGCAGGGCCTGCAATTGGGGCTGGATCTTTTGCATCTTCATCGATGCCGACATGCTTTTATGCGTCAGAGGATGCAAAACGACCTTCAAAATGAGCGCCAGGATGAGGATCACGATGCCGTAATTCTTGATATAGCCGTGCAACCAAGTGAGGAACCAGGCAAAGATATTTGCCAGCCAGCGCAGCCAATTAGCTCCGCGCTCAGCGATGTTTTCCATCTGCTTGCCATAAGTTTTCAAGAGATTGGCATCGGCAGGGCCAGCATAGAGCACAAAGCTCTGCTGCCAGGATTGTTTGGCCCCACGATTGAAGCTATCCAGACTGAATCCGGGATTGGCAGTTTCGGGATTCACCACACTGCTAAAGCTGCGGGACAGGGGCGGTTCCTGCTCGCGCAAAGCAATGGTGAAATACTTGCTGCGTACTGCCATCCAGGCAAAGCTGCCGAAGCTGCCCTGTGGGGGATTCTTGCGCATCTTGGAAAGGGCAAGCTTCATGATGTTGTTATCGGCATTCAGGTAAAAACGGTAATCTTGATGCTTGGATTTGGTATTCTTCTCGCTATCGGCAATCCCTGCTTCAAAATCCCAACGGATCCCGCTGACGGGACCCATGTTTTGCACTGCTACATCCATCTTCAGACCGAAAGAATCGTCCAATGTATAGCTTTTCACCACATTAGGGTTGTCCGCAGTGCCGAGGTAAAACTTCAGTTCACGCCTGGCTTCATCCAACTGATATTCAAACACAGTACCGGCGAGCGTAGTGCTGCTGCTACCCAGATACAGACTCAATCCACCAAGGTTTTCCCCTTGGGGAACGAGATCAACCTTACGG
Source organism: Candidatus Cloacimonadota bacterium (assembly GCA_023392795.1). GTDB lineage: Bacteria > Cloacimonadota > Cloacimonadia > Cloacimonadales > Cloacimonadaceae > UBA5456. The sequence continues at coordinate 27,082 of JAEWNJ010000115.1, read as the reverse complement.
TTTTCATCGTAGCTGTAGTTCTTCAGTTCCAAAGAAGTGATCACAGCGCCCTTGCTATCAAAACGCGCGATTAAATGCTCATTTTCCAGGCTCACTATGCTGGAAACAGCGGTAGCATTGCCGAGCAGGCTATCTGCTATCACTGCATCATACTCAGCTTCTGGGTCTGTTTGGAGAGTGCTGTCCACAGGAGCGTCTGCTTCCTGAGTTTTAGCTGCAGTGGCCAACTGAGCGGCCTGGCGTTGTGGTTTCCAGACCAACATGTCGAAAGCCAGATACAAGACGAGCATCATCAAAAGAGCGGTTATCGTACGTTTATCCAAAATGTCTCCTTAGGGTAGTGGATCGTATCCACCCCGGCAAAAGGGATTGCAGCGTAAGATGCGCCAAACGCTGAGATACATGGCTTTGGGCAGTGAATACTTTTGAAATGCCTGAAGAGCGTAGTTCGAACAACTTGGTGTAAAGCGGCAACTGCGCGGTAAAGCCGGTGATATGAAGCCTTGGTAAAAGCGGATGATCAGCATGACCAGGCGATTTGGCACGCTGTACACAGCGGATAGGATCATTTCACCGCTCCCAACAAAGCAAGTAGCTCTGCAGAAAGCTCGTCCCAGGAGAGCTGAGCCGCTCCCCTGCGTGCGATGATGTTTAGCTTTCGATCCTGCGGCAGAGATGCAGTGTTCGTCATGCACCAGGCTTTGATCCTGCGTTTCAGACGGTTACGCAACACGGCGTTTCCCACCTTTTTGCTGATCGTAATTCCCAAAGCCAATCCCTGGGCAGAAGCAAGGATTGGAGCATAGAAATGCGCCGTCCGGCAAGCAGATACTGCCTGCATAAAGTCCGTATATTCCTGATGGGTTTTGATCCAACGGATCATGGGTTATACACAGAGTACTTTTCTCCCTTTAGCTCTGCGACGGGCAAGCACTTTGCGTCCGTTTTTGGTAGACATCCGCAGGCGGAAGCCATGGGTGTTCTTACGGGATCTGTTTGAGGGCTGATAAGTCCTTTTCATTGATCTATCTCCTTATGATATTCACATTTTTTCATTTAGAACGCCAGAATTTTTGCCCTGCCAATTAAGTCAAGCGTTTTGTCACGTCTCACCAAGCAAATCTCTTGCACCAGAGATAAGGAAAGGGGACAGAATACTGTCCCCTATCTCAAAGGTCTGGTCGATATCTTTACATATGAGGTTTCAGCTTGTCCATGATCTTGTCTTTTTGCACAAGTCCGACCAATTGGTCGCTGACTGTACCGCCGACAAAGACCAACAGTGTAGGAATGGACATGATGGAGTATTTAGACGCAATATCAGGGCTTTCATCGATATTCACCTTGCATACTTTCACTTTGCCATCCACTTCATCTGCAAGTTTCTGAATTATGGGGATGAGGGCTTTACAGGGACCACACCAGGGAGCCCAGAAATCCACCAGAACAGGGATATCGCTCTTTAGGACCTCGGCTTCAAAGGTATCGGTCTTTACTTCCGTAATAGCCATGATGCCCTACTCGACTACTGCCAGGATGTCGCTCTTGGAAAGAATGAGGTATTTGATTCCGTCGAGTTCGATCTCGGTTCCGGCATACTTGCCATAGAGAACTTTATCGCCCACCTTGACGATCTTTTGCAGGTCTTCATCAGTTCCGACCGCTACGATCTCGGCAATTTGGGGTTTTTCCTTGGCAGTATCCGGGATGATAATGCCACCAATAGTCTTTTCCTGGGCTGCCGCGGCAATTTTAACCACAACATGATCTTCAATGGGTCTCAGTTTCATAATAACCTCCATTTGTTATCTTAAGCTTGCTATACTCTATTATAGTCAGAAGCATGTTCTTAGCAAACACTTTTTTAGACTGCTAACTTTTTGTCAAGTCCAAATGCGCTGATCCAATGAGCTGGATCACCTACAGGCGTCTTTCACTGGCCGCAAGATTCCCGAAACTGATTGGATTCGTGAATTCATCTACTCTTGTTCCACATAAATGCCGGAGCCGATAAAAAAATCTGTTCCCTTGATCGGTACGGCGTAACCTAACTTCTTTTCTTCTTTTTCAGTGAGCGGGTTTTCCCACCAGAAATCCACAAAGCCTCCCCCCTCGGCGGCAGCTTTGATCAAGCCCTGAATCAGGAGATTACCCTTGGAATCGCGGTATTCAAAGAGGTCCTTCCCTTCATTTTCGGGCTGGGTGGCATGGGCGATATTCACACCCTTCATGTCGTAGATGTAGAAGTAACCTGATTTGTCGTCAAAGTATCGGATTTGCCTGATAAAATCGCGGCATATCTCTATGTGCTCTTTGGGATCCAGATTACTAAGAAGACCACTTAGGCCCTGAGCCGCGACCTGAGTGCTATTGACCAGGACCTCCCGCTGTACTTCAAGCTCTATTTTGTCCTGAGCGAATAGAGGCATTACGCAAAACGTGAGTAGCGCTAAAGCGCAGATCACCAAATCACGGGTTCTGAAACTGAAAAGCATTGTTTACTCCTTCTATTGTTGTTTGATCTATGAAACGCCCGCCATTTAGAGCAAGTCACCTCAATTGTCAAGCAGAATTGTCCTTTAGTTTTTCAGTTCTGTCAGTCCTGTCAGGTTTCCATCTTCCATGCACAGCCGTTTTGTCACTAAATCCGCGTCATCCGCGTAATCCGCGTGAGGTAGATCAATCCATTCTGTACCGTCAGTCCAGTCAGGTATCCAAGCCCGGAATGCGCGTATACACAGCTCAAAGCACTGAGGCCATGAAAGGGTCAAATGCCATCTTTCACGGGCCTGAAGACTGGTATGTATCAGACAATGAGTTGAATGTACCGGGCTCCGGATCCTTCAAATACAAGGATGAGCGCTGGAGCTTTCGGTAAAGAGAAGCTATTTCAGGCTTTTATGGGTAACTCCCCTGGCTACCAGTTCGTCTTGTTCCTTTAACCAAGCCTCGATACCGATTTCTCTGATCCGCTCATTATTCTTCAGAATAAAGGGATAGGCATCGGTAAAAGCCCTTAGTTTGGCACAGGGATATTCGTCGCAAAACGCGCAAACGTCCAAGCCTTTTGTCTTTGCGCAGATGCGGATTTCACAAGCTGGATTACCACAACCGCCGATGCAGAGGGGCGAAGTGCTGTCCATTTCCTTCAGTTCAGTCAGCACTTTCCAAAAATCGCCAAACTCCGGATACATAAAGCTACCAAAACCTTCCCAGCCATCTTCCAGCATGATCTGATGCAGGGAGCGCGCAGCCTGAGGCAGTCCATTTACAATGCTGCACATCTTGCAGTATAGACCGCAGTAACATAGATAGTCTTTTGATTCTCTCATGTTTATTCTCCTTACATTTTGGATTTATATATCAACAATTAGCAGCCCTTGCTGCATCAAGGGCAAGCTGCTATGCACCTGACCATTCCGGATGAACCAGGCTCCACCACAATAGATAGCGCCAACATCTGGCGTAAAATCCAGCATATTGCAGACCAGAACATCGGTCTTGAGCTTGCAGTATTCTTCCAGATAAAAGGGAAACTCCTGCTCATCCCAGCTCTGCTGAATATCATCGGTCAATGGAAATGCGCGCGCCATGGGATGTAAACACAGGTTTGGCTTCTGGCTGCACAATTGCTGAACTAGCTCCTCATCGAACAAATCGCCGCAGAGCAGGACGCCAAGCCTGCCATACGCAGTGTCACTGATCAGTAGCTCTTCACCGCAAGCATAATGATCACGGGATACCTCAGAGGGCATCCAGGTGTCGGAAATTCTGCGATAATGCAGACAAAGCTCTCCGGTATGATCGTAGATCAGGTATGCATCATAGATGAATCCATCGGCGTTTTCCAGAAATCCGAATCCAATGCCGATGGATTCTCTTTTGGTAAAGTCCCTGATGCGCCGTAGTTCAGGAGAGTCTTCCTGATATGATATCTCCAGATCAGACTGATAATCCCCCAAGGTGTCCAATCCCCCCAATACTGCTTCAGGGAACATGATCAGATCGCAATTCTGACTTTTAGCCTTTTCCACCTGCTCTAGCATCCTTTGAATGGCACCGTTGGAGTGCGTAACAGGAGGAAACACCGCTGCGGCTATTCGTAGATTCAAACAGCATACCTCATTTGATTAAAAAATCCCCTTGGCTATCGGTGCTGATCAAACAGGATCATGTTGCCGTCAGGATCAGTAATAGTGAAGCTGGCGGGGCCTGACTCAGTATCATTATCCAGAGCCGTGGGACCCAATCCCTGCTTCTCCATAAGCTGTCTCAACTCCCTGATATCAGTAAATGAATCAAGGTTTTGGGCAGATTGAGCCCAGCCCGGATTGAAAGTGAGCAGATTGCCGGAAAACATGCCTTGAAACAACCCAATCACAGTGTCTCCATTGCGCAGGATCAACCATTTCTGCGAGATATCTCCACCCAATGTGGTAAAACCGAGCTTGGTGTAAAAAGCCTCAGAGGCTTTGATGTCCTTCACGCTCAGACTGATCGAAAAAGCTCCTAATTGCATCGTAACTCCTTATTACTGGTTTGGTACTGATAATCTTTCCTCAGTTCTCACAAATCACACTCCCATAGTCATGCAGATGAAGCTATATACATCGGCTATCAATTCCAGGCTCTTGGTGGTGCTGCTGGGGCCGTGAGATGATTGAAACTGAGTGTAAAGCAGTACTGGATTGCCCGGATCGGCTTTTTCCTGCAGGGTTGCGGCGAATTTGAAGGAGTGTCCCGGTATCACTCTATCATCGTGATCAGCGGTAGTGATCATGGTGGCAGGATACTTCTGCCCAGCTTTGATGTTGTGTAGCGGAGAGTATGCCAGCAGGTTCTTGAAGTGCTCTGCTTCTTCGGGATTGCCATATTCCTTCATCCATCCCCAACCGCAAGTAAACTTGTGGTAACGCAGCATATCCAGTACTCCCATCTGAGGCACAGCCACTTTATACAGATCAGGACGCTGCGTAAGGCAGGCTCCCACCAGCAGTCCCCCATTTGAGCCGCCATTGATGGCAAGCTTTTGGGAGGAGGTATATCCTTCCCGGATCAGATACTCGGCTGCCGCAATGAAATCGTCAAAGACATTCTGCTTTTGCAGTTTCATACCTGCTTCGTGCCAGGCTTCGCCATATTCATTACCCCCACGCAGATTGGCAATGGCATAGATGAATCCTTTTTCCAGCAAGGCTACCCGGGTATCGCTGAATGAAGGCATCAGCGAGATACTGAAACCACCATATCCATAGAGCAGGCAGGGATTGAGACCGTTTCTTAGCATCCCCTCCCGATAAATGATGGTAAGCGGGATCATGGTACCATCCAGAGAAGGATAAAAGACCTGTTCGCTCACGATCTTGCTTACATCTGCCTTTATGGGATCGCTGTGGAAGTAAGTGAGTTTATTATCTTTGATATCATAATGATAGTATTCATGGGGATGGATGAAGGAATCAAAGCCAAAATACGCTTCATCTTCTTCTTTCTTCAGCACATGCAGATATGCCGCTCCCTGGTAAGGCATCGGGATGGGATACAGAAAGTTACCTGCAGTATCAAAGACCTCGATCTGGGAGCTTACATCTTTAGTAAAGATCGCCAGCAGTTTGCCTCCGGCTATTTGAGCGCTATCTAGAACATAGTCCCGTTCGGGAATGATCTCCTGCCAGTGTTCTTCCTGCGGATTGGCAAGATCTACCTTCAGTAAGCGGAAATTTGGCGCGTTCTTGTTCGTGAATAGATATACAAAACCTTCATCGTAGGAATCAAACAGATACGCGTCGTATTCGAAACCTTCGAACAGCGTCTTCCACTCTGTATCACCATCCACAGCCCGATACAAGATTCGCGTGCCCCGAGTACCCTCGGAACTGTGAAGGAACATCGTCTTTTCGTCGTCCGATACCCAGATGTGGTGAAAGCGCAGGGGATTATCGGGATCTTGATAGATCAGTCTATCTTGAGCTGTGCCCTCGCCGAGTGTATGATAATAGATCTTCATGTTGGCATCCTGGCTCTGATAGTCCTGCTTATTATCATAACGGGAGTAGAAGAATCCATCCTTCCACCAGGACGCACCAGAATGGCGTACATTGGTGATCTTATCCGGTAAAAATGCCTTGGTTCTGCTATCCAATGTCCAAATCTCGCCGGCATCTGCGCCGGAAGGTGAAACCATAAAGGAAAAGTAACGATAATCCTTTGAATACCCGCACCATGAAGCCCTGGTGGTGCCATCTTCAGAAAGCGTGTTTGGATCCAGGAATACTTCTTCCACCCCGTCTAAAGAGGCTTTACGATAGAGCACCCACTGATTCTGGAGTCCGTCATTTCTGCTGTAATAATACCAATCCCCCATCTTGAAAGGGACGCTTTGTTTGGGGTAATCGATCAGTTCCTTTAGACGCTCCAACATAGCTTTGCGATGAGGATACCGGCTTAGAAAATCATCCGTGACGGCCTGTTGCTCTTTTAGCCAGGCAACGGTTGCCTCAGATCTGTCATTCTCCAGCTTGCGGTAGGGATCTTCGATCCTGATTCCAAAGTGGTCTTCAGTAACATCTTCTTTGGGCGTAATCGGATAGCTTGGCACTACTTGCGTCATCATATCTCCTTCTTTGATATCCTGTGTGAGCATATGAACAATTGTTTACACGAAGAGCAGAATGTCAAGATTTATGTTACAAGGCTCACTCTCAAACCAAGTAGCTAAAGTTTGGCGGAGCGTTTCTGTAGATAGGTTCCATCGATCAGCCTTTGGTGTTTTCAGGTTTTCGAGTTTTCAGGTTTTCAGGTTGCGCGGGGGTGTGAGCCTTAGTTGCATTGTATCATTATGTTAAGGGTTATGCGTTATGCGTTGCGGGTTCTTCATTCTTCATTGTACACTGCCCTATGCCAAAAACCCTCTATCTATCAGTGTGCGCAGCCAATTCTCAATTCTCAACTCTCAATGATCTACCCCTTGCTATCTTGTATATGATACGCCTCCCATACACCGGTCATACACCGGTCGTACAATCGTATGACCGGTGTATGGGAGGCTCACCGAATGCGTATGAAGCTCAAGATAGGAAGATCATGGAACCGGTTGGGGATGATTTGGATCACTTTCAAACCATGTGGCTAAAGCTTGGCGGAGCGTTTTTGTAGATAGGTTCCATCTCGATCAGCCTATGGATCAAGTCCAATAGTCAGCGGTATACTACAATCTGAAAGTCAACAGTCTTGTTTAGGCATTCGTAGCACCGGAATGCTACGTTAGTGCGCCTGTGCGCATTGCATAACAGATCGGTGCAAGTCCGATCCAGGGTATCGTCAAGCCCTGTAGCTGAAGGTAACTGCGTCACCGTGAGGTGGGGTGGAGAGCAACCGGAAGCGAACTACCAGTCCGTAGGATAACGAACTCGATTCGGCAGGATTAGTTGTCGAGCCCCCTAACGTACGGCGAAGACTAAGACCCCGGAATGGCGCAGCGGTGTGGTGCCGATGCCTCCCCCGGGGAAGACCTGAGCGGTTGAAGGACGTAATATTTGAAGCCAGTTCAGGAGCTGTCATGTGGTTGGAGACGGAATGGTAAGGAAGGTACGCAATGTAAAGCAGGGAGACCTGTCGATTGGCATGAGAGATCGACAGGAGTCAGAGTGCTCATAGTAGCGACGATATTCGGGACAACATAACCCGAAAGGAGCTAAGGGGCACAGGAAAACAGATTTTGAAAGGAGTACAGATGGAAGAACAACGATCGTCAGTGCCTGAAAAGGCTAAACAAGAACGAGAGATCCCAGCCCAATGGGCATGGGTCGAACCAGTGGTATGGACTGACAAAATGCTGGCAGCTCTCGAATGGGGAGTAAAAGGTGGCAAGTGGTTCAGTCTGATCGATAAGGTATGGTATCTACCAAACCTGGAATCAGCCTGGAAGCAAGTGGCAGCAAACCGTGGTAGTGCTGGTATTGATAACATCAGTATCAAACACTATCGCAGGCACGCTGCAGAACGTCTGAACCGGACATCCGAACTGCTCAAACAAGGCCTATATCAACCAGCAGGCGTTAAACGTGTTTGGATTGATAAAGCAGGCAGTAAGGATAAACGTCCATTGGGGATACCAACTGTCACGGACAGAGTGGTACAAACCGCACTGCGCAACGTCATTGAACCAATCTTTGAGAGAGAATTCTGTGAATATAGCTATGGCTTTCGCCCCCGCAGATCATGTAAAGACGCCCTCAGAAGAGTCGATGGACTACTGAAGCAGGGTTACAGATATGTGGTGGATGCAGATATCAAGGGATACTTTGATAATATCCCGCAAGATAAGCTGATGCTATTGATTGAGAATAAGATTGCCGATAGTCGCATCCTGGCTCTGCTTGAACAATATCTCTCACAGAAGGTGATAGATACAGCAGCAAGCTGGACGCCCGAGGCAGGAACACCTCAAGGAGCGGTCATAAGTCCCTTACTAGCCAACATCTACCTTGATCCATTGGACTGGTTGATGCTGAAGGAGAGATATCAGATGACGCGCTATGCCGATGACTTTGTGGTGCAATGCAAGACAGAGGCTGAAGCAAGACAAGCTCTGGAAACAATCAGAATCTGGACACAGGAAGCAGGGCTAACCTTGCATCCAACGAAGACGAAGATTGTGGATACCGAAACAGATATCTTTGAGTTCTTGGGCTATAAGTTCAAGAAAGGGATGAAGTTCCCTTCAGACAAGAGTATCAAGAAGTTCAGAGACAACATCAGGAAACACACCAAACGCAGTAATGCACACAGCCTCCAGACCATCATCAACAGGATAACACCTATCCAACGAGGTTGGTTTGAATACTTCAAGCATGCCCACAGAAACAGTTTCCCCGAACAAGACAGCTGGGTAAGACGCAGACTTCGCAGTATCCTCAGGAAACACGAGAAACGCAGAGGAATAGCGACGAACCATAAAGATAACCAAAGATATCCGAATGCCATCTTCGATAGCCGTGGGTTTTTCTCAATGGTCAAAGCCCACAGTGAATTATGCCGGTCTCTTACATGAGATACCTGTTTTCTGGAGAGCCGTATGCGGGAGAACCGCACGTACGGTTCGGAGGGAGGGGAGCCCGGTAACGGATCGCTCCCCTACCCCTATCGTTGCGGAGCTTTCCTAAAGCTCCGAAATCCGTGGGGTATGATGTCTCCCCCTGGGCATTCGTAGCACTGGAATGCTACGTTACGTAAGGGAGTTTTCTTAAAGCTCCGAAAACCGTGGGGTATGGTGTCTTCCTCTGGGCTATCGTAGCACCGGAATGCTACGTTACGTAACGGCCGGGCATGGACTATGTCATTTCAAACTAAACACATTATTACCCACTCGAGTTGGAAGAGAGCCTTTTTGTGAAATGTCCCCTGCGGGCTCTTCAGCGAACGCCGCACCTTATCAATCTGATCTGCTTACCTCATAGACGGAGCCTTCGCGATGGTAGCCCAGCCGGGAGTAATAGCCATCGACATCGGACATTACATAGACAGTGGTATCGGGATGGTCTCTATAGATGATTTCCATGAGTTTGCGGCCGAGATCCTGCCCGCGGTATTGGGGCTTTACAAGAAGGTCGCAGACGTATATATAAAATCCACAGTCTTCCAAAGAACGGGAGTAACCGCAGAGGGTCTGCCCATCATAGGCTACATAGGTGATGGAAGCGGCCAGAGCCTCCCGGTATTTAGCAGAAACAGATTCCGCCCAATAGCAAGACCAATCTTCGCCTTCATCTTCCAGCATTTGCATGAGCCGGGCCTCGTCTTTGGTTTTATCATAGGATCTGATCTTCAAGGTAACCTCCAGGTGCCGTATGTAGATAGAATAGGGGATTTGGAGGGAATGGCCAGAGGATTGTTGAGTCTTATGGTTTTAGAGTTTTAGGGTTTGGGGATCTAGGATTTCCGGTGAGTAGTTCACAACCAGGATTAGATTTTACTTGACTGGATACTGCCATCTGAAAGCTTGAAACAAATGATATAAATCAAAGTAAATAAAGGAGATTCCCAATGAAACGTAAAGTTATCATTATGGGCGCAGCAGGACGTGACTTCCACAATTTCAACGTCTTCTTCCGCGACAACAAAGATTATGAAGTAGTAGCATTTACCGCTACGCAGATTCCTGGTATTGACGACAAGAAATACCCCGCCGCACTGGCTGGAAAGCTCTATCCGAAGGGCATCGAGATCAAACCCGAAAGCGAACTGAAAAACCTGATCAAGAAAAACAACGTTGATCTCGTGGTGCTGGCTTACAGTGACCTTCCCTACGAAGTGGTGATGCATAAAGCCGCTTTGGTGAATGCCACTGGCGCCGATTTCATGCTGATGGGTGCCGATAACACCACAGTGAAGACCACCAAGCCCCTGGTTACCATTTGCGCTGCCCGTACCGGTTGCGGCAAATCCCAGACCACCCGTGCGGTCGTGAAAGCCCTCAAAGCCCGCGGTCTGAAAGTGGTTTCCATCCGCCACCCCATGCCTTATGGAGACCTTGTAGCTCAAAAAGTGCAACGGTATGCCGAGCTTGCCGATCTCAAGAAACACAAATGCACCATCGAAGAGATGGAAGAATACGAGCCGCATATTGCCATGGGCAGCGTGATTTATGCTGGTGTGGATTATGAAGCTATCGTTCGCGAAGCCGAGAAAGAAGCCGACGTCATCATTTGGGACGGCGGAAATAACGATATTCCCTTCTACTGCTCCGATGAAATGGTTCGCATTGTAGTGGTCGATCCTCATCGCCCCGGCGACGAAATCACCTACTATCCTGGCGAAACTAACGTTTACATGGCAGACGTAGTCGTGATCAACAAGATCGACAGCGCCGATCTCGACGACATCAATGAAGTGCGCGCCAATGTCCGCGCCATCAACCCCACTGCCAAGATCATCGAAGCCGCTTCTCCGCTCTTTGTGGACAAGCCCGAACTGATCTTTGGCAAAGATGTGCTCGTGGTGGAAGACGGTCCTACCCTCACCCACGGTGAGATGACCTTCGGAGCCGGTGTGGTCGCCGCTGAGAAATACGGTTGCAACGACCTCGTGGATCCCCGCGAATGGGCAGTTGGCGAAATCGCCGATACCTTCAGAAAGTATCCGGATATCGGAATCCTTCTTCCCGCCATGGGTTACAGCGCCAAGCAGATCAAAGACCTGGAAAAGACCATCAACGATACCGAATGCGACGCTGTGGTTATTGCCACTCCTATCGACCTTCGCCGCATCGTGAAGATCAAGAAGCCCGCTTGCCAGGTTCAGTATGAACTGCAAGAGATTGGCGTCCCCACCATCGCTGAAGTATTAGAAGGCTTTGCCACCAAGAAAGCTGCCAAGAAAGCCGAGCCCAAGAAGCCTGCTCCTAAGAAAGCAGCTCCCAAGAAGAAATAAACTAAACATATAGCTATCAATAAGATACCGGGGGTGACACCACCCCCGGCTTTAGCTTTATAGAGAAAATCAGAGGATATAGAATGAAGAAGACTGCAGTTCTGGCTTTGGGTGGAAATGCCATCATCAAAGCCGGTCAAAAAGGGACCATCACAGAGCAATTTGCCAATACGAGGGATTCTCTGGACGGCATCGTAGAGCTGATCAGCCGTGGTTATCAGCTTAGCATTACTCACGGAAACGGCCCCCAGGTAGGCAATCTGCTGCGTCAGCAGGAAGCCGGTGAAAAAGAAGGCATGGCCGCTCTACCCCTTGGTGTTTTAAACGCTGCCACAGAAGGCACGATGGGGTACATGATCGAACAAAGCCTGCAAAACAAATTGCTGGAACATGGCATTACCAAACAGGTGATCACCATTGTTTCCCAAGTAGTAGTGGATAAGAACGATCCCAGCATGAAGAACCCCACGAAGTTTGTGGGTTCTACATATTACAGCGCAGAGCAAGCCGAAGAATTGAAGATAAGCCTTGGCTGGACCCTCAAAGAGGATTCCGGAAAAGGCTATCGCAGAGTGGTGCCATCACCAATGCCCAAAGAGATTATTCCCGCGGAGACCATCAATGAACTGGTACATCGCGGTGAAGTGGTGATCGCGGTTGGTGGAGGCGGAATTCCTGTTTACAGAGAGGACAGCGGCAAATTGGAAGGCGTGGATGCCGTGATCGACAAGGATTTTGCCAGTGCCCTGCTCGCACTGAACATCAAAGCCGATCTCTTTGTGATCCTTACAGGAGTGGATAAAGTAGCTATCAATTACGGCAAGGAAAACCAGCAGGATGTGGATGTGATGACTGTTACCGAAGCGCAGAAACATTATGACGATAAACAATTCCCCGCGGGGAGTATGGGGCCCAAGATATTGGCTGCCATTGACTTCCTGCAAAGAGGCGGTTCAGAGGTATTGATCACTTCGATCGATAGAATCGTGGATGCCTTTGAGGGTAAGACGGGAACGCGAATCGTCCACTGATAATACATAAAGCCATCCGACGGATGGCTTTTTTTATAGGTATCAAGATATCCTTTGGGAGAGCGGAATGGCGGTCAGGCTATCTGGATCAGAGTTGTTCGATGGCATCTACCAGGGCTTTTAGGGTAGCATTTGGATCTTCCACCGAGAGCACACGCTTCTCGCCATTATCAAATGTAATTACCAGTTCCCCAAGGGTCTTCCTGAGTTCCCTGATCTTGTCGATAACGATGTAGCTCTTGCCCAAGTGCTCGTCGTGATATTCAAACACACGTTTCATAAGGTCTTCCTTGCCGGATTCAGGCTGGATCAGTAGCGTTTCAGATTGCAGCTTTGGCTGAAAGTTTCGCCAGGGCGCAGGTACTCGGCGTAGTCAGGATCGAACTCCACCAGTGTGTAATCCGGATCATCATAGCCATGAAAGTATTCGTCAAAAAAGTAGCAGCGCTCAGAGGCCTCTGCCTTGAGCGCCGCGTTTGATACTATCCTGGCGATACCGCTGAGCCGGATGTAGCCAGTTTGACCATCTTCGCTAAGCGGTACGCATACTTCTACGAGTTTATTGGCCTGAATCTGCGAAACCTTGGCATCCCCACTGAAGGTGGCGAAGAAATAGGAATCCTCGATGGTAAACAAAACCACAGGGCGCACTCTTGCCTGTCTCTTGTCACTGGTGGCAAGATATACATACTGGTTTTGTTTGATCCATGCCAGGATCTCTTGTTGCAAAGCAGATTCGTTGGTTCTAGCCATTTGTGTATCCTTTATTTGGGGAAAGACACTCCCAGGATGAATGCCTGATTTTCAGGATTGGGGTTGTCAGCACGGTCACGAGGCAAGCCTTCGATCTTGTGAACTATATCCATCCCCTTGGTCACCTTGCCAAATACAGTGTGTTTGCCGTCCAACCACGGGGTGCCTTCCTTCTTGGTAACGATGAAGAACTGGCTGCCATTGGTGTTGGGACCGCTATTAGCCATGGCGATGTTGCCGTAGAGAACGTGAGCTTTGAGGGTGCGGTTACTGACTTTTCCCTCATGGCCGGCAAGCGCGGTAAAATATTCCACTGTTTTATCAAACATGGGGTTGAGCTGACGAGCTTCCTGACACTGCTTCACTATGGCTGCGATATCGGCATTAGGAGTTCGGTTGTTTTGCATATGAGGAACGATTACCTGATTCCACACTAGTTCCGCAGTGGCGTGGTTACCGATCTTTCCGGTCACTTCCGCCCCATCGCTATAGGTTTCATCTTCAAACATGTAGCCGGGACCGCCCTGACCATCATTTCCCCGATTATCGTCTTTAGTGTTGGGGCAACCGCCCTGAATCATAAAATCCGGGATGACGCGATGAAAATAGGTACTGGTGTAATATCCTTCGCTCCCGAGTTTTACGAAGTTTGCCACGGTCTTGGGAGCTAAATCCGGCCAAAGCTCCAATTCGATCTCACCATAAGTGGTATTGATAATGGTTCTTACTTTTTGCACAGGGTCAGTTGTCACAGTTTCCTCCTTGGTATTTGTGAGCTGAGTTCTGTTTTGAGTATAGAGGTAGGTGAGCCCCAAAATGAGGATCACAGGGATCAGGATCAATGCTATGTAGTTAGCTTTTGTTTTCATGCTTGATTCTCCTTATTTATAAAATAGTGTTTCACGTTTAATGTGCCAGAGATGATTTCAATGTATGAATGATGCGAAATCCAATCTCCGGAATTGGCATATACTCCACCATCAATATCTTTGACCAGGGGATTGTGGCTGTGCCCCATCAGCACGTAATCCGCACGGCCCTTTCTGATGATACTACCTGCGTAAGACAGTAAGCCTGCATTCTTTCTCACCCGCATATCAGGGGGATCCTTACGAGCCCTGCTGCTCCGGGAGAGTAATGAGCCCAGCCCCAAAGCCAGGTCGGGATGCAAGATGCTGAAGATCCTTTTGACGATCCTGAGGCGGATGAGCCTGCGGAAAATCTGATAACGCAGGTCGTTCACGGTATGCGTATCACCATGACATACATAGATTTTTTTGCCATCCGCCTGGAACTCGTAGAACTCGCTATGTAGCTCTATCCCCAGATATTCAGGCAAAAAGTCGCCAAACCAGAAATCATGGTTTCCGCTGATCATCACCAGGCGGCAGCCTGATTGTTTCAATTCATAGAGCTTCACCAGCAGGGGGAAATACTGCTTGATGATCCCATAACGCCAATCGAACCACAGATCGAAGATATCCCCATTGAGGATCATGAGGTCGTACTTACCCTTGGCCTCAGCCAGGAATGAAAGCACCAGGGCGCTGTTTTCCCTGTCCTCAGGACAAGGATCGGTGTACTTGTAATGCAAATCGGAGATCACACAGACGCGCATCTTACCTCGTCATGATGTAATGGACTATGTTTAGCCCAAATCGCAGAGCAGTATCCCGCAGCTCTGGGGGATCGTTATGCGTGTCAGGATCAGCCCAACCGTCGCTGATATTGGTTTCATACGTGTAGTAAAGCATCATCCGGCCGTTGTCATCGAAGATGCCATAGGCCTGAGGGGGTTTCTCGTCATGCAGATGGATCTTGGGGATACCGCCACTGAAATCGTAGTACGAAGTATAAAGCGGATGGCTGGCATCCAGCTCCACCAGTTCCTTTTCAGGAAATACGCGCTTTATTTCGCGGCGAAAGCTCTCATCCATGCCGTAGTCATCATCGGCATAGAGGAATCCCCCGCGGAGCATCCACTGACGCAGATTCTGCACTTCGCCTTCAGTGAAGCGAATGTTACCGTGTCCGGTCAGATAGACGAAGGGGAAATCGTAGAGTTTGCTATCGCCTGCCCGGACAACGCTTTGGTCAATCGGCATCCCGGAAGCAAGAGTGGTATTGATATACTTTGCCAGATTGGGTAGGACTTCCGGATCATTGTACCAATCCCCTCCCCCATCATATTGCAGACGGGCAAATCCCGTCTTCACTGTGCTTTCCTGTGCCTGAAGCAAGGCAGCTATCAGGATCAGGGATATGATAAACACGTGTCTCAAGCCGGAGGTCCTTTAGTTTACGATCTTCAGTTGAATGCAGATCAGCGCGTCATCCACAATGGCATAAAAGCAATTGGCGAAATTGTCGTACGCTGAGATGGCCGCGATGTCGTCCACAAAAGTGATCGAAGACAGGCTTTCTCCCCTGCCAGCATCTACAATGCTGATCACTTCCCGGCTGGGAATCATCAGAATCGGACGATCCAGGCGAGGATCATCTTCCCCGCTGATCCTAAGAGGATTGAGATTTACGGAAGCCTGCGCGGGGCAGGTCATATCCGCCTCCCAGAGCAGCGTGCCATCTTCGCTGAAAGCGCTGGCGGAATCGCTCTGCAAGCATACCATCAGGGCGTTGTCCATGTACAAAACAGAGCTGATCGGCGCATCGAAGTATTTCTTCCACTTCAGTTTCCGACTCTTTTTATCGAAGGCGATCAGATTGTTATCCGCAGTCAGGAATATCGTATCCAGGCTGAAGACTGGTGCACCGGTGATGCTGTATTGCAGGCTGGCGCTCCAGATGATCTGCAGCTCAATGTCCCGCGCGGGGAGATTCACGATGCGCTCCATATACTTCAGAAAATCCTTGCTATCAATGGCAAGAGTATTGGGGATCTGCTCCAGCCGCAGGCTTTTATTGCCCTTCACGGTCATGCGGATGCGGTGAAAAAACTGATCCAAAAAACGATTGCCAAACATCATATAGACCACTGCCCCAAGCGTGATCAGCAGAATGATAAAGGATGTTACTTGCAGACGGGAGGGTCGTTTACGCTTGGGTTTTATGAGGCGGCTTTTACCTTCCAGAATCAACCACAGTGGATTTTCGGCATTGCTGAAGCTTTCGATATAATGATCCAGGCTATTCAAGTCGCTCTGCGTATCGTACACTTTGGCGCAGAGGTTGCCGCTTAACACTACGAATCGTTGCCCTTCGCCGATAAAGACCCGCTGCACCTTCGTGCTGATGTCACGGTCTTCATAGCCGAGAAGATTGAGCTTACTTAATGTCTGCATCTGATGATGCTGATACTGATTGCCGATATGCCTCAGCTTCTTACCATCCGACAGACTGCAGAAGATCCTGCCATATTGAACAAAGAACAGCTCGTGATCGTACAGGATCCCCAAAAAGAGGGACATTCCCTTTTCTTGCAGGTCAGTTTTACGCAGAAAAGCGTGCATCTTCCAATGCAGATCGCCCATAAAACTCTTCATCCACGCTTCTACTTCGCCTTTGCTGATGCTGGCGGCTTCAGAATTGCGGATGGCCAGGCGGATCTCCGCAGTCAATTCTTGCAAAGCGTGATCCGTCTCCGGATGCCAGACGGCCAAAAACCAGCCAAAACGTCCGTCCTGACTGAGCTGTTGCTCCACCATAGTGTTCGGATTGCGATCCATCTTGCTTTTCAGAGCAATCATAGCTAATTCCACCACTTGATAAAGCTGCGATAGCTTACCCGCATCAGTGTGGGGATATCCATCAGCATGTTGGTGTAGGACGCGTTTGCCAGGGGGCACCAGCATTCCTTGTGATGGATGCTTTTACGCTCTTTGCGGGCCTTCTTGCCCCACCAAATACGGCCAAAGCGATAATGCTTGTCCCGCAGATTTCCCAAGGACTTTGCCTTCACACAGCAGCTCCAGATATCGCCATCGGGAGATATCTGACAGGAGGCAACGCCGGAGTAGCAGGGTATGATCTGCTTTTCATCACGCATGATGGCTTTTACCAGATTGTAGTACTCGATGCGAAAGGCCATGGTGATCTTGCTCATACCGCGGTACTTGCCATTCTTGATCCGATGGATCAGATAGTCGATGGCGGATTTATAGGCTACTTTACTGGGAGTGATATCCAGGCCAATGGTATCCAGTTCCACCCGTTCCTCCGCGATCTCAGTGATATAGCTATCCGGATTGAGACGCATCAGTTCGTTGGCCACGGAATAGAAACTCTCCACATTGAAACGCGAAATCACGGTATGGATTCCGACGGAGAGATTGCGCAGCTTGAGAGCTTTCAGTTTCTGGAAGGTGGAGAGGGCTTTCTTGTAGTTTCCCGGCACATTACGGATCTCATCATGTTGTCCCTCAATGCCATCCAGTGATACATTGATGATGATCTGCGCGCGGGGACAGGCCTTGGCTATCGCCGTTACTTTCTCCACTATGGTATTCACCAGCAGGCCGTTGGTCGGGATATTGATGATGCGGGGACGGGACACCTGATAAATGGCGCTGACCACATCTACGATATCATTTCGCAGAAAGGGTTCACCGCCGCTGAAAGTAATCCAGTAAGGACTGCGTCCCACACTGCGGAAGATTTTACGGTATTCATCCACTGTGAGATTATTCGCTTTCTTCTTCCAGATGCGGCAGGTGCTACATCTGGAATTGCAGGTGTAGAGAAGGCTTACGGTATAATTCATGGGCAGAATCCGGGGGAATCCCAGAAGTTTCATGAACCAGTAACCGATAATCCTGAAGAGTAAAAAAAACATAGCTATCCTTTATGGTTTCACCTGTTTGGTGGAGCTGACGATATCCCAGGCAAAGGGATTTTTCTTCTTTATGTGGTAGTCGAAAGAACCCAGAAGGCGGCAATAAAACTCCAGAGCTACCACCAGGCTGAGCTTAAACACATCCTGCGGACGTGAAGCCAGCTCTTGCATAATGATCCTGAACAGGGTCGAAGAGTCCTGCGAGATCACCTGGTAGTTCTGGTTTTTCACCAGCCAAAGATGCCCATTTTGAATGCGGCGACGTTGCTTGACGAAGTCCTTCACGTTCTCTGGACCCTTGTTGTGAATCAGTGCCTCCGGAATGTAGCGGAGAGTGTATCCGGCAGCCCGTACCATGGATTCAATGGAGGCTTCATCCACCGCCGATTCTGAGGGGATAGTATCCATCACCCTGCGAAAGGCGATCATCTCCCCCAGCTTTGGCGAGATCAGCGCCATCCGGTGATGCAAGCGCCAGAGCAGTTGCACCGCGTAGGCCATGAAAGTGCCATCGTTATTGATCGGGAAAGGTCTGCCGCCAGTTGCACCAATCTTGGGATCCTGGAAGGCTGAGATCAAAAGCTCGATGGTTTCCGCGCTGGGAATCACATCTGCAGAAATCACTACTAGAATGTCGCTTTTTGCCTCACGCAGAAAGAGATTGATCGCGCTGGATTTTCCTTCGCGCCGGGCTTGGGTAAGGAGGCGGACTGTGGGGTTTTGCGCGCTGTATGCCCGCACCAGATCATCCGTGGCGTCAGTGCTGGCGCTGGAGACCACGATTATTTCAGTGATTTCAGCTTGCGACAGCCTTTGCGCTGAGAGGGCATCCAGCAAATGAACGATGTTTGCTGCTTCGTTGTGGGCGAATACTCCTACGCTGCAAGGTATCGGCATAAGCATCAAGTGGGCAATTGGCGACCCGGCATACTGTGGGGGATCCCTTTATTGATCGCGTCCAGAATGCCATTGATAAACTTGCCCGTATGCTCGCTACAAAACTTCTTGGCGATCTCAATGGCCTCATTGATGATCACTGCAGAGGGAGTATCGGTAAACATAAGCTCGTACACAGCGACGATCAGGATGCTCTTGTCCAGATGGGCAATACTCTCCAGCGACCAGTGTTCGGTATATTTATCGATCTCGGCTTCGATATCCTCGATGTTGATAATGGTGTTTTTCACCAATTCATCGGCAAAGGCATATACGCTGGAGCCGGGACTGATGTTTTCCGCTGAGGTCAATTGACGGAGGATCTCCGGATACTCGTTTAGCATCCCGTATTCGCGGAAATCCGCCTTTACATCGGCAAAATCCAGAGCGTAGATGCTCTGAACTGCCATTTCGCGGGCTTTACGCCTTTGTCCCATTCTTTAGCTCCTGCATCAAGTTTACCATTTCCAAGGCGCTGCTGGCAGCGCTGAAACCCTTGTTCCCGGCCTTGGTGCCTGCCCGTTCGATGGCCTGATCCACGCTATCGGTGGTTAGAACGCCAAAGATCACCGGTTTTCCGCTGTGCAAAGAAGCTTGAGCCACGCCCTTGCTTACTTCCGCGGATACATATTCAAAATGGGGAGTACCGCCACGAATTACCGCGCCCAGGCAAATCACTGCATCGGTTTTGGGATCCATTGCTGCAGTTTGCGCCACCAAGGGGATTTCAAACGCGCCGGGCACCCAGATCACGGTGATGTCACTTTCCTTCACCTCACTGCGCAAAAGACAATCCAAAGCACCTTCCAACAGCTTCCCGCTGATGCTTTCGTTAAAACGGCTCACCACGATGGTGAAACGGCAGCCTTTGGCGACCAGATTACCTTGTATAACACGCATTTAAAGCTCCTTTAAAACAGATATCTTCAATGTGGGTCAAGATAAATGAGGGCGTAAAATGTTCAAGCAAAATCTTTGTTTTAAGCCCAGTCGTGGGACTCAAAGAAAGGATCCACAAGGAGTAAGCCCGCGGGAAACAGGCTCTTCAGTTCCTCCAAGGTATAGCCGTCCAGAGTGAGTAAATCTTGATTTAACAAAGAGTTTGGGAGTATAGCGATCTCATCGGCAGCAGGTGTAGTCAGAGTAGACAGATCTTCATACGTGATCAATCCAGATACGCTTACATGCTCTCCGAAGAAATCGCAAGCCACTGACTGTAAAGATACCCTCTGCCCTTTTAGCAAGCGATTCAAATCCCTGGCGATGTCCCGCATCATAGAGTATGCACTCCTGGAACAGTAGAGGCGGTAGTTCATACCAGGCCTGCTTCGCAAGGTTTTCAGCAGTCCACGTTTATATCTCTGGTAGTTTTCGGCGGTCATCCTTAGCATCCCGATCCCGTTTTCCAACTGAGGATAGTCCTGATAATAATCTGGAGAAGGGATCTCCCTTTCCGCCAGCACAAACAGCTCATCGGCAGGATACACTATGTCCGAGTGGTATTTATTCCTCAGTTCATCAATGAGATCCAGGCATTTGGTTGCTTTTATCTTGTCAAAAGGCTCTAAATGGCACAAACCTTCACGGTACATGGTGAGACCCACCGGGACAATCCCGATCGATAGCGCAGGCAGATCACTCTCCAGGATGTCTGAGACGCTTTGCTTTAGGGCGTCCCCATCATTGTAACCGGGCACGCAGACGATTTGCAGGTGATACTCGATATCGTGCCGGGCCAGGAGCCTCAGTTGCTTCAGCGGATGGATGGGACTATGCGAGCGCATCATTCTCTGCCGCAGCTCCGGATCCGTGGTGTGTAGCGAAATATACAGCGGACTGATATGCTGGCTAAAAATCCTCTTATAATCGGTGTCACTCAGGTTTGTCAGCGTAATGTAATTGCCAAAAACGAAAGAGAAGAGAAAGTCATCATCTTTGTGATACAGCGTCCCGCGCAGTTTCTTTGGCATTTGATCGATAAAGCAGAAGATGCAGTGATTCTTGCAGTTACGATGTCGGTAGGCTACAGGTTCGATGCCCAGTGGTCTTGCTGTTTCCCGATAGATGTGCACCGTCCTCACTCTTCCTAGAGCATTCTTAACTCTCAGCCTCAAGTGATAATCCGAGCTCAGGTACTCCAGATCCAAGAAATCGCGTACTTCCAGCCCATTGATCTTGATGAGTTCTTCTCCGTTTTTGATCCCAGCTTCGGCGGCGAGACTATTGTCGGAAACTGAGGCTATCACCAGGGACATATCAGTAAGTATCCACCGGTATTTTGAAGGAGAAGCAACTCCCCTTGCCGGGAGTGGACGCGGCACCTATCTGACCGCCAAGGAGTTCCACCAGTCGGCTGGACAGGCTCAGACCCAGTCCCAAGCCAGGGTATGCCCGGGTGAAGCTGTTGTCAGCCTGTTCAAAAGCGTTAAATATCGATTCCAGGCGAGCAGCTTCGATGCCGCAGCCCGTATCTTCCACTTCGATCTGCAGATCAGCATGACCGGGAGAAAGCTCATTCAGCAAGATTCTCAAAGTAATGCAGCCCTGATGAGTAAACTTCAGCGCGTTTGATAAAATGAAGCTAAGCACGCGTTCCACTTTTTCGCAATCTACTCTGATGAGGGGCATGTGGGGCGAGCACTCCAGCACCGGTTTCAGATTCTTCGCGGCTATTAGTGGACGGTAGTGATTCCAGACCTTGGTTACCATCAGTTCCAGGTTGCAATCCACGGGGTGCAGAGTGGTTTTACCCAGCTGGAGATTTGAGAGATCAAGCAGGTTGTTTATCAGAACCAAAAGCTTTTTTCCGCTGTCCATTATCACGTCCACATAATCATGTTGTTTGCTGTTCAGCTCCGTACTTTTCAGCATTTGTCCAAAGCCCATGATGGCATTCATCGGGGTACGGATCTCGTGGCTGATATTGGATATGAAAGCGTTCTTGGCGATGGCAGCATCATCATCTTTGATCATGGATTGATCAGGGTACCGGGTAATGGTGGTCTGATGAGCATGACTGGGGCACTTTGTGTTCTTTTTCGTCATGTATTGCGAATCCTGTCGTAGCGGTACTTAAAGCGTTTGATGCCTTCGAATATGGTCTGGGCCAGACGGTCTTGATACTCGGGATTGGTGAGCAGCAATTCCTCATCCGGATTGGAGATGAAGCCCAGTTCAATCAGCACAGAGGGCATAAAAGCGCCTCGTAACACATAGAAATTGGCCTGCTTTACCCCCCGGTCATAAGAACCGGCCCCAGCAATCAGATTTTGCTGGATATTGCCGGCCAGGTTGTTGCTACTTTCCAGATGCTCGGTCTGGCTGAGATCGCTAAGGATGAAGCCCAGATCGTCATACTTGCTGCGTGCGGTTGCCCCGCCTTCATAGAGGTCTACCACCTGGTTTTCCAGGGCTTCCACAGCTCTGGCATCGGAAGTCATGGCGGTAGACAGGTAGTAAGTCTCGGTGCCCCTTGCCTTGGAATCCTTGGATGCATTGGTATGGATGCTCACAAATAGATCGGCATTGGCATCGTTCGCGTATTTTGTCCGGTCATTCAAAGATACAAATCTGTCATCATCGCGGGTCATTAACACGTTCAACCCCAATTCCTTTTCCAGCAGCTTCTTCAGCTTTAGCGCCACTCCCAGGTTCACGTCCTTTTCTCGGGCTTTCAGTTTGCGACCCACCGCGCCGGGATCTTTGCCCCCATGGCCGGGATCGAGGACAATGGTCAGTACGTTACGGTTGATCGGCTTGCTAAGCTCCAGCTTACCCGAGCTGTACTTCATGTCCCGGACAAAGTGCAAAGGCAGGTTTTCACTTAAGAACCCACTGGGAAGATAGTACTTGTCTGCCTGGCGCACTAATGGGTAGTGCATATTGAATGCATCCAGCTTGAAATTGTAATATGGGCTACCCTCCATAAAGATGAAGGTCTCGCCATACATGTGAAGATAGAGCCTGTGATCCGTTCTGTCCTGTTTGCAGATGCTTTTAAAGATCGGATGCATATCTCCTATCTCCACATAAGAGACACCATCAAAGCTGGTTTCATGAAGGCTGTAGCGGGTCTGGTCGTTGGCAATGCGGATACTCAGATCTGCACTCAGTGACATCGTGAAAAGCGCTACTAGCAGCGCCAGGACAAATCGTTTCATGGCAAAACTCCTATAATACAGGTAGAGAGTTTCAATCGTGCTGCTCCTTGTGAAATTTAGGGGTCCAAAAATCGTTGCTGGATATCTCTTGTACATATACGTTCGAAAAACCCAGTTCGTTCGCTGTGTCAAGAACTTTCTGATACTCGTCTCTGCTGATGCCGCGTCCGAGCTCTGAATGCTGCCCGGCATCCCCAGCAGGATAGTATTGCCCCATCAGGCTCACTGGCACCTCAGTTCCGATCTCATCCGCCAGTCTACGTAGATTGTTTTCAGTTCCAGAAAGTCCCATAGGCAATACCAAAAGTCTTACCAGCACGCCCTTTTGGGCTATGCCACCAGCGTCCACAGAAAGAGGCCCCACTTGGGAGTACATTTCCCTGATGGCTTCCAGCGCCACCTCGGGGTAGTCCGCTGCGCGCGAGTACTTCTTGGCATACACGCCATGGCTGTATTTCAAATCCGGCAAATAAATATCCACCAATTGATTCAGGCTCTTCAAGGTCTCCACTTTTTCATAGGCACTGCTGTTCCAGAGCAGGGGAATCTTTAGCCCCTGGGCTCTGGCAGAGGCGATGATCACTCTCAGCTGCGGCGTGTAATGGGTTGGCGTAACCAGATTGATGTTGTGTGCGCCCTGTTCCTGCAGATCCAGCATGATCTGGATCACACTATCTTCCCCGAGTGAACTGCCAAATCCCTGGCAACTGATGGCATAGTTCTGGCAAAAGACGCATTTTAGGTTGCAATGACTGAAAAAGATAGTCCCGCTTCCCCCAGTACCGGAAATGGGCGGCTCTTCGCCAAAATGGAGCTGATAAAGATTGATCGCCACAGAGGCGCTGGCACCGCAGAATCCCCTCTGTTCATAGCGGTTCACCCCACAATCACGAGGACATATGCGGCATTGTAGCATTTGGGAATACTTACTCATAGACGGAAGGCACCCGGTAATAGCAAATCCAGAGTGCTTTCTACAGTTTCATCCCTATTCGCGTAAATTACGGGTATGCGGGGAGCAAATTCGCTGATCACCTGCCGACAGGCTCCGCAGGGTGGGAAGCTCTTATCGCTGTCCACATAGATGGCGATGGCGGTAAAATCCCTTTTCCCTTCGCTCACTGCCTTGAAAACGGCGTTGCGTTCCGCGCAGATTGTGAGGGAAAACGAGGCATTTTCCACATTGCATCCTGTATAAATGCTGCCATCCGCGCATATCAATGCTGCACCCACCTTGTATCCCGAATAGGGCGCGTAAGCTTCTTCAGCCGCCTGACGCGCCAGCAAAAGCAGTTCGCTGAGTTCCTTGGTCATGTGTCCTCTTTATGCCAGAAGCGCCAGGATCAATCCGCCGGCGATCACAGAACCTATCTGTCCGCCAACGTTTACGCTCACAGCCGGCATTAGCAGGAAATTGAAGGGATCCTCTTTTTGACCCATCTGATGGATCACCCGCGCGCTCATCGGAAACGCTGAAATCCCGCAGGCACCGATCATCGGATTAACCTTTTCTTTGCGCACCAGATTCATCGCTTTGGCAAAGAGCACTCCCCCGGCAGTATCAAAGATGAAGGCCACCAAGCCCAGAACCAGGATCAAAAGGGTCTGCGGACGAAGAAAATACTGCCCTTCCATCTTGCTGGCAATGGCGATGCCGAGCAGGATGGTAACGATATTACCCAGCTCATTTTGCGCGGACTTGGAGAGGCTTTCCAGCACACCACATTCTCTGAGCAGATTGCCGAACATCAAAAATCCGATCAGGGGCAAAGACGCCGGAACAAAGATCCCAGCCACGATGGTGATGGCAATCGGGAAAACGATCTTTACGATGCGGGATACATCCCCGCTATGATAATCCATCCGGATCATCCGCTCTTTCTTGGTGGTCAGAGCCCGAATAACGGGAGGCTGGATGATGGGCACAAGAGCCATATATGAATATGCCGCCACGGAGATCGGACCCAACAGATTGGGAGCAAAGCGATTGGCTACGAAGATCGAAGTGGGCCCATCCGCCGCACCGATTATACCGATGGAGGCCGCTTCCTTGATCGGAAAACCCCAGGCAGCAGCGATCACGATGGTCACAAAGATTCCAAATTGGGCTGCCGCGCCGAAGAGCAACATAAAGGGATTCTTCAAGAGCGGGGTAAAATCTATCATCGCACCAATGGCAATGAAGATCAACAGCGGGAAAAGCTCCGTGCTGATCCCAAAATTGAAGATAATGGACAATGGTCCGTGCTCACCGATGGCCGCTGACATCGGGATATTGGTCATCACGGTGCCAAAACCTATCGGCAACAGCAGGGCAGGCTCATACTTTTTAGCTATTGCAAGCCAGATCAGCACCAGGCCGATCAGGATCATTATTACTTGCGTTAACTGAAACTGGAGGATGGAAGAAAACATCGTTTCCATCAATTATGTACTCCCAATTCTTTATCGTCACTGCAGCAAAATGAAAAGCCCACTTTTTGTCAAGCATCCTCTGCCCTTGCTGCTTCAGTATGCTCATGCAGGCAAGATTTTCAAAAACTACTTCAGCTTCCCGGTGAGCGCCAGCTTATCCAGCTTCCAGCCATTTGTCACCAGAAAATCCTTGATCTCGTTGTATACAGCTCTGTCCATAGCCGGCGTACGGCTGAGGATCCACAGGTACTTCCGCGATGGATCGCTTACCACCGAATAGCTGTAATTCTTATCGTCCAGCTTCACTATCCAGTAGTTCCCCGAGGCAAACCAGACAAACTTGACTTTCAGCCTGGCATTACTCTTGTCCACTGCCCAGGCTTTGGCAGTGGCTACATCGCGAACCTCTTTGCCCTCATCGTCCTTGTAGCTGGTGTTTACCACGCGGATCTTGCCCTTTTTATCCAGCGAATACTCCGCCGTCACCATCCCGCCTTTATTGGGTTGAAAAGTGGTGGGGAAATAGGCAATCTGATACCATTTGCCTAGATAACGCTGCAAATCCACGGAAGGAACGGTCTTTACAGGACTCTTTGCTTGCAGGAGGCAAATCGCCAGCACCAGGGTTAGACTCAGTAATACTGCTTTCATCATTGATGTCCTCGCTTGATTTTTTAGTCAATAGTATAATCAAATCCAGTGAAAAGACCAGTCTGTGTCCCCTCTCCCACCTGGAACTCCACTCATAGGTCTCCTGAACACATCCTGAATGGGGTTCAGGTTGTGTTCAGGATGAGTACAAGATGTGTCCAGGTTAAGAGAGGGCAACCATGTGTAGTCCTAAAGGCTTCTATCACGAATTATAGAAACCACATCTCAACAGGAGATCCAGAAAAGAAGGCAATTCTCAGAATCCAACTGATTCATGCTAACATACAGATAATCATGAAGATATGCAGGGGACCATGGCCTTTCAAAGAAATCATTGTACTACTGGACGCATAAACCTTCAATTCCAGAACCCCCATCTTCCCACAATTGACACTTATACAGTAGAACCAATAACTAAGGGGTGTCAATATGAAAAGACTAATGCTATTTCTAGTGTTCGCTATATTAGGCATGAACTGGATTCGTGCTGATACGGGCTGCACTGCTAAACTACCAGAGTCATTACCACTTTATTCCTGATCATTGAACGATCCATGGAGTAATGTTGTTCAGGAAGATCAGAATGGTCAGTTCGTGTATACTGAGTACCATGTCGTTCTAGATACATGCTACTTATAGGAAAATTGAACTAGGGGAGGTTGGATCTCTTGGAATCCAGTTGCATGAGAAACATGAATGATGAGACTCTCGAAATCACCAGCTATGGATTCTTCGATTATCGGCATCATATCCATCTGTGATTATTGGATTTATAGTCTATTTCACTGCACTTTGAGTTGGACCTGTTCCTTGGTAAGCGGCTTAATCATTTCTTTTACCTCCGGATCGAGATTGAGTTTTTTTTTCCTCAACCTGGTGAGGTAGTTGAGGGGTAAGCAGGTTATCCATCCGCTCAT